>CALBOV010000345.1 GCA_937896565.1 uncultured Salinisphaerales bacterium | reverse complement strand
GGGGCAGTCGGTTTATCTGCTGGCCGTCGGGCGCCGCATGCGGGCGCAATTGCGCGAACTGGACCGGCCGCGTGACGACAACCCGCTGGGGCGGCTGCTGGGGTTGCTGGAGGCCTCGCTGAGCGCCGGCGAACGGGATCTGGAATCGCTGGAACTCAAGCTGGATGAAGGCGTGATCCGTGAAACACCCAAGCTGGAGCGGGGGCAGAGCGTGGTCAAGCTGCTGGCCGGCGTCGCACCGCTGATGGGGTTGCTGGGCACGGTGACCGGGATGATCGCGACGTTCCAGGCCATCACGCTGTTCGGCACCGGAGATCCCAAGCTGATGGCCGATGGTATTTCGCAGGCGCTGGTGACCACGGTGCTCGGCCTGGTCGTGGCGATCCCGCTGCTGTTTCTGCACTCGTTGCTGTCAGCGCGCTCGCGCTCGCTGATCCGCGTGCTCGACGAGCAGGCGGCGGGCCTGATCGCCCGGCGCATGGAGTCGGCGCCGCGTGACTGAGCTGCTCGCCTGGCTCCAGGAAACCTGGATGCCGATCCGCGGCTTTCTCGACGCTGGCGGGCCGGTGCTGTGGGCGTTGCTGCCGCTGACCGTGCTGCTGTGGACGCTGATCCTGGAGCGGTTCTGGTATCTGGGGATGCGCCATGGCCGAGTGTTGCAGACGTTTCGTGAGGAATGGCTGGGCCGTTCCGAGCGCGACAGCTGGCAGGCGCGGCGCATCCGCGCGGCGATGGTCTCCGAGGCCCGCGATCTGCTCGATCGCAGCCTCCCCGTGATCAAGTCGCTGATCGCGTTGTGCCCGCTGCTCGGCCTGCTCGGCACCGTCACCGGGATGATCGAGGTATTCGAGGTGATGTCGCTGCGCGGCACCGGGGATGCCCGTGGCATGGCCGGGGGGGTGTCGCGGGCGACCCTGCCGACCATGGCCGGGATGGTTGTCGCCTTGTCCGGGCTGTTCTTCGCGAATCGCCTGACGCGGCTGGCTGACAAGCGCACCCACGAGTTCGCGGATTCGCTGCGGTTTCACTGATGCGTTTCGTCGGCTTACCCGCACTGGCCGTCCTGATCGCCATTGGCCTGTTCTGGTTCATGCAATGGCTCACGGCGCCGCCGGACGCGCCGCTCAAGCCGCCCGAGGCCAACCGGCGCGTGGAGATCATCAAGCCGCCGGAAGAACAGGAGCAACCGGAGCCCGAGCCGACCGAACTGCTGGAGGCGGCCGCGCCGCCGTCATCACCGCCGTCGATGTCGGCCATTGATCTGCCAACCACCATGAACCTGACCGCCGACAATCAGCCGGGGCTGGAGATGAATCTGCCGGCGCTGGACGTGCCGGTGAACTTCGGTGGCTCCTCCGGCTTCGGCGATGCCTTCGGCGGGTTCGGAGGCCGCGGCAGCGGGTCCGGCGCCGGTGGCTTCGGATCCGGTCGCGGCTTCAAGGGCGAGCGGTTGGTGCCAATCTCCACGGCGCGTCCGCAGATTCCCGAGTACGCCTACCGCCAGGGCATCGAAGGCTGGGTCGAGGTGCTGTTCGTCGTGACCACGAAGGGCACGGTGGAAAACGTGCGCGTGATCGACGCTGAACCCAGGGGCGTGTTCGAAGCCGCGACGGTGGAGAGCGTCGCCAACTGGTTGTACGAATCCACGTCGAAGCCCCGGGAGGTGAAGCAGAAGGTCTACTTCCGGCTCGAGGACTACCAGTACAACTGGCGCTGACATGCTGACGCGTATCGGTTTCATCGTCTTGCTGCTCGCGCCCGTCTGGGCGCTGGCGGCGCAGTACGAGAGCGAGGTCCGCGTCCTGGACGAGGTGCCGAAGGCGCAGCTTCCGAAGGACGAGCAGGCACTGATACGCTCGGTGGAGGACGATCCCTACGCGCTGGCACTGACCCTTCGGGATCTCGCCGCCAGGGCCGCGCGCGACGGGGATTCCAGACAGGCCGCCGAGTACCTGAAGCGGGCGCTGGATCAGAACGCGCTGTCCGGCGTGGTGCAGACGCAAATGCGTCAGACACTGGGCCAGCTCTATCAGAATTCGGGCGAGTACCAGCAGGTGATCGGCACACTGGCACCGACG
>CALBOV010000344.1 GCA_937896565.1 uncultured Salinisphaerales bacterium | reverse complement strand
TGCTGGTCATGGACATCCGCATGCCCGGCCGGGACGGCATCGAGACGCTACGGGAGCTGCGACGGAGCGGCGACCCGATTCCGGTCATCATGCTCACCACCTTCGAGGAACCCGCGCTGTTCGACCAGGCGGTGGCGGCCGGTGCCCGAGGTTTCCTGCGCAAGGACGTCTCGCCGGAGGAACTGCTGGCGGCGATCGAATCCGTGCACGCTGGCGAGACCGCGTATTCGCCGACCGCGCTGCAGGCCGTGCGGCATGCGGACGGATTCGCGGCGTCCCCCACCGGCGACCCGGCGCCGGAGCTCACGGACCGGGAACGCAGCATCCTGCGCCTGATGGCCGGCGGCTACGCCAACCGGGAAATCGCCGGCATGCTCTTCCTGGCGGAAGGCACGGTGAAAAACTACGTGTCCGGTATCCTTGAGAAGCTCGCGGTGCGTGACCGGACGCAGGCGGTGCTCCGGGCCATTCACCTGCGAATCATCTAATCGCGGGGTCCGGCTCGAAGAAACCAATCCCGCTGGTGCCCGGCGCCGCAGCGAATTCATCGACCGCACCGAACGGCTGCGACAAACGCAGCCCGCCGGTCCGGTCTGATCCACAACACGTCGAATTGGAGATGTTGCATGGATGACACCGTCGACCCGCGACGCGCATCCGTCCAGGATTACTACGGCAAGGTGCTGCAGGGATCCGATGACCTGAAGACCAATGCCTGCTGCACCACCGTCAGCCATCCCCGGCACGTCCGCGACGCGCTCGCCCGTGTCCACGATGAAGTGCTGATGAAGTACTACGGCTGCGGGCTGGCGATTCCGGACGAATTGCACGGCATGCGCGTGCTGGACCTGGGATCGGGCTCCGGCCGCGATGTCTACTTGGTATCGAAGCTGGTTGGCGAGTCCGGCTCGGTCGTGGGCATCGACATGACCCCCGAACAGCTCGCCGTGGCACGCGCCCATGAGGGCTACCACGCCGAGCAATGGGGTTACGGGCAGCCAAACACCACGTTTCTGGAAGGCGACATCGAACACCTGCATGCCGTGGGGCTGGCCGATGCCGATTTCGACATCATCATCTCCAACTGCGTGATCAACCTGGCCACCGACAAGGGCGCGGTGCTGCGCGAGGCGCATCGCGTGCTCAAGCCCGGCGGCGAACTGTACTTCAGCGACATCTACGCCGACCGCCGCATCCCGGACGCTCTGGTCAACGATGCGGAGCTCTATGGCGAGTGCCTCTCCGGCGCGCTTTACTGGAACGACTTTCACAACCTCGCCAAGGCGAGCGGATTCGGTGATCCCCGCGTGGTGCATTCCGAACCACTGGAAATCCTCAACGAATCGGTGCGCGACAAGCTGGGCGACATCCGCTTCTGGTCCGTCACCTATCGCCTGTTCAAGCTCGACGGGCTGGAACCCGCCTGCGAGGACTACGGTCAGGCGGTGATCTACCAGGGCAGCATCGAGCATTGCGCGTCCGCCTTCGACCTGGACGATCATCATCACTTCCCGACCGGCAAGATCATTCCGGTCTGCGGCAACACCTGGCGCATGCTGGCCGACACGCGCTTCGCCGACCACTTCCGGTTCATCGGCGATTTCTCCACGCACTACGGCATCTTCAAGGGCTGTGGCACGGACGTGCCCTATGCCACGAACGCGGCCGGTGCCGCGACCGGGGCCTGTTGCTGATGGCGGGCGACGAAGCGGTGATCACGCCCCCCAAGTTCAGCGACCCCGCGATCACCGCCAAGGGTGAAACCCGCGCCTGGGTGGACCCGGTCGCGCTGAACACGCTGTGGTTCAACACCGGCACGCTCTGCAACCTCGCCTGCGAGCATTGCTACATCGAGTCCACGCCCAGCAACGACCGGCTGGTGTACCTGACCGCCAACGAGGTCTGCGAGTATCTGGATGAAATCGAAGCCGAATCCCTGAAGACGAACGAGATCGGCTTCACCGGCGGCGAACCGTTCATGAACCCGGACTTCATGACCATGCTCGACGACGCGCTCGGCCGTGGCTTCCGCGTGCTGGTGCTGACGAACGCCATGCGCCCGATGGAAAAATGCGCCGATCAACTGCTCGCCTTGCATCAGCGCCACGGCGAGCGCCTGGAAATCCGCGTCTCCGTCGATCACTACGCGCCCGAGCAACACGAGACCGAGCGCGGCCCACGCAGCTGGGCGCCCATGCTCAAGGGCATGAAATGGCTCTCGCGGCATGGCTTCAACCTGTCCGCCGCCGGACGCACGATGTGGGGTGAGGACGATGCGGCCATGCGGGAAGGCTTCCGTCGTCTGTTCGCCGACGAAGCCATCGCGATCAATCCGGACGACCCGCATCACCTCATCCTCTTTCCCGAGATGGATGAACAGGCCGAGGTCCCCGAGATCACCACGGCCTGCTGGGGCATCCTCGGTGTCAGCCCGAACGACATGATGTGCGCGACCTCGCGCATGGTGATCCGCCGCAAGGGCAAGCCACAT
>CALBOV010000343.1 GCA_937896565.1 uncultured Salinisphaerales bacterium | reverse complement strand
GACCCGGGTCGTGCAGGGCCTGCGTCGGCGCAGCGGCGCCGCCTGGCGCTACGGTCTCGCGAATATTGCCCGGCGGCGTGGCGATGCGATTCTGCAACTCGTGGCGGTCGGCACGGGCATGACGGTGTTGCTGCTGCTGGTCGTGGTGCGAGGCGATCTGCTTGCCACCTGGCGTGACAGCCTGCCCGAGGATGCGCCCAACGTGTTCCTGATCAACATTCAGCCGGATCAGCGGGACACGGTGCGCGCATTCTTCGATCGCAACGATCTGGGCACACCGACGCTGCATCCGATGGCCCGTGGTCGCCTGCTGGCGGTGAACGGCGCGGCCGTCGACCCGCAGGACTATGACGATCCGGAGGCGCGGGAGGATTTGCAGCGGGAGTTCAACGTGTCGTGGACCGATGCGATCGGCTCCGACAACGAGACCATCGACGGGCGCTGGTGGGGCGAGTCGGGCGACGGCCGCGCGTGGATTTCCATCGAGGAGTCGATGGTTGACGCCTACGGCTGGCAGCTCGGGGACCGGCTGGAGTTCGATTTCGCCGGGCAGGTGGTTGACCTGGAGGTCGTGCATCGGCGCCGCGTGGACTGGGACAGCTTTGGCGTGAACTTCTTCCTGCTGGTGCCGCCCGGTCTGCTCGACGATGTCGGCGCGACCTGGCTGACCAGTGTGCACCTGCCCCCCGCCGGCAAGACCCGCCTGCTGGATCTGATCCGCCAGGAGCCGAACATCACCGTGTTCGATGTCGATGCGTTGATCGCGCAGGTCCGCCGGGTCATGGACCGGGTGAGCCTGGCCGTTCAGGCGGTGTTCGCGCTAACCCTGCTGGCGGGGCTGGTCGTGCTGGTGGCGGCATTGCAGGGCACGCGGCAGACGCGGCGCCAGGAGGCCGCCCTGTTGCGCACGCTGGGCGCGTCACGCGGGGTGTTGCGTCAGGCGCTGTTCACCGAGTTCGGGGTGCTGGGCTGTCTATCCGGGTTGCTGGCCGCCGGTTTCGCGCAGGTGATCGCCTGGGTGCTGGCGCGCGCGGTCTTCGATATCGAGTACGCGGCCAGCCCCCTGCTGTGGGTCGCGGGGCCGGGTGCGGGCATCGCGATCATGACGCTGGCGGCGCTGGCCGGTGTTCGTGGCGTCGCGTCGCAGCCCCCGCTTGCGACGCTTCGCTGACCCGGGCAGATTACCCGCCGCATGGATAGCCAATCCCCACCCCGCGAGCTGCTGCAGGCCGTGCTCGATGTCTCGCAGGATCTCAACGGTGTCGCCCTGCCGGATGGCACGGTGGTTTACGTCAGTCCGGCGATGACCACCATCATCGGCTGGGAGCCGGCGGATGCGATCGGCGGCAGCGTGTTCCGCTTCATCGTGCAGGAAGATCATGCGGCGGTGCAGTCCGCCTTGATGACCGTGGCGGCCGGTACCCCGATCCAGTTTCGCTGTCGCGTGCGAGACAAGCGGGATCAGGCGCGGCTGGTGGAGGTGCGCGCGCGGCCGCTGGAGCTGGATGGCCGCGTCCACGTGGTGTTCAGCGGGCGGGACGCCACCGATACAGACCACGCCGAGCGGGCACGGGCGGAAAGCGAGGTGCGGTTTCGCCGGCTGATGGACGCCGCGCCCGATCCGATGGTTGTTGTTCAGGATGGCCGGGTCGTGTTCGCCAACACCACGGCGGGGCAGATGTTCGGCGCGCCGAACAGGGATCAGCTGCTGGGGCGCACGCTGGCTGAACTGGTGCATCCGGATGATCTCGACGACACGCTGGGCCGCATGCTGCGGATTGCCGGAGGCGAGACCCTGGAGCCGCAGATTCGTCGCACCCTGCGGGCGGATGGCAGCGTTCTCTGGGTCGAGTCGCGAGGCACCGCCGTCAGTTTCAAGGGGCGGTCCGCGGTGCTGTGCATTCTCCGCGAGGTCGTCGATCGGGCCGAGGGGAGTCAGCCCTTCGAGCAGGCGGTGTCGCAGCTGCGCGCCGCCAATGCCGAACTGACCCAGTTCGCCGACACCCTCACCCGCGATCTGCACGAACCCCTGCGCAGCATCGGCGGCTATCTGCAGTTGCTGCGTCGGCGTCATGCCAATGAACTGGGTGACGAGTCGCTGGACTACATCGACACCGCCGTGACGGGCGTGCGCCGCATCGAGTCCCTGATCGCGGACCTGAAGGAATTCTCGCGTATTCACACGCACGGCCGCCCGCTGCGGCCCGTGTCGCTGGAGACCGTGGTCATCGCCGCGCAGCGTCGCATGTCCGACCAGATCGAGGCCTCCGGGCTGCGCTGTCGGCATGACGTGCTGCCGCTCGTCATCGGTGACGAGTCGCAGCTCGTCAAGGCGTTTTGTCACCTGTTCTCGAACGCGATCAAGTACAGCCAGCCGGACGAGTCGCCATCGGTAACGGTGACCGCGGAGCGTGCGGACAATGAGTGGCGCATTGGCGTCACCGACAACGGTATTGGGATCGACCAGCATCACCAGGATCGCGTGTTCGAGGTGTTCCGGCGCCTGCAACCGCATGGGCAGGCCGAGGGCACGGGTATCGGGCTGGCGACGGTCAAGCGCATCATCGAGCGGCATCACGGCAAGATCTGGGTCAACTCCGCGCCAGGTCAGGGAACCAGCTTCCGCTTCACGCTGGCGGCCGTTCCCGACTGAGCCAGGCTTGCCTGAAGCCTCGCGCGACGGCCGGCAGTGGCCGTCCTGCCGGCGTTTCGCTATGCTCCCGGCCCCTTTTTTCAAGTTGACGTCGGGAGTACACGATGACCGAACCTGTTCGCGTTGCCATTACCGGAGCGGCGGGCCAGATTTCCTACTCGCTGGCATTTCGCATCGCAGCGGGTGACATGCTGGGCAAGGACCAGCCGGTGATTCTCCAGTTGCTGGAAATTCCGCCGGCGATGGACGCGCTCAAGGGCGTGGTCATGGAACTCAACGACTGTGCGTTCCCGCTGCTGGCCGGCATCGTCGCCACCGACAAGCCGGAAGAGGCGTTCAAGGATGCCGATTTCGCGCTGCTGGTCGGCGCACGGCCGCGCGGCCCGGGCATGGAGCGCGCTGACCTGCTGCAGGCCAACGCCGCGATCTTCTCGGTGCAGGGCAAGGCGATCAACGATCACGCCAGCCGTGACATCCGCGTGCTGGTGGTCGGCAACCCGGCCAACACCAACGCGCTGATCGCGCGCGAGAATGCGCCGGACCTGGATCATCGCCAGTTCACCGCGATGATGCGTCTGGACCACAACCGCGCCCTGTCGCAGCTGGCTGAAAAGACCGGCAAGTCGATCAACGACATCAAGAACATGGCCGTGTGGGGCAACCACAGCGCCACCCAGTACCCGGACCTGCACAACGCCACCGTCGACGGCGAGCCCGCGATGAGCCTGGTCGATCAGGCTTGGTACGAAAATGACTTCATCCCCACCGTGCAGCAGCGCGGCGCGGCGATCATCAAGGCGCGCGGGGCCAGCTCGGCAGCGTCCGCTGCCTCGGCCGCCATCGACCACATGCGCGACTGGGCGCTGGGTTCCGATGGCTGGGTGTCCATGGGCATCCCGTCGGACGGCAGCTACGGCGTCGAGCCGGGCATCGTTTACAGCTACCCGGTGGTCTGCAAGGACGGCGACTACGCCATCGTCCAGGACATTGAGATCAACGCGTTCTCCCGCGAGCGGATGAAGGCCACCGAGGACGAGCTGCGCAGCGAACGCGCCGCGGTGGAAGATCTGCTGGGCTAAACAGGGATCACCCCGGCTGGCATCTCCTGCTAGCCTCATCGGGCGTCGTACGGTTACCGTCGACGCCCGATTTGTTTTCAGGGACAGCCTATGCGAATCATCGAATGCATGGAGGGTCGGGCACCCAAGGAACTCGACCGACTCGACCAGCGCACCGAAGGCTCCATGCTCTGGGTGGACTTCGTCCGCGGCGAGCATGCCGAGTGGCCGACCGTGGTCGAGCAGCTGGCCGGTCAGCCGCTGCTCCATCAGCACATCATCGACGGCAACAATGCCACCCATCCGTCGCATTACGATGGCACCTCGGACTACGACATGGTCGTGTTCCAGGGCCTGGATCCGGAGTTGCGCCACGAGCAGATCGAGACCCGGACCGCGGCGTTCTTCCTGTTCGATCATCTGCTGGTCACCGTCCGCGCGCCGGACAATGTGTCTTTCGGAACGGCCGCCCAACGTCTGCTGGACCGCTCGGTCGCCCGAATCCCCGCCACTTCGGTGGGCATGGCGCATTTCGTCCTGGACCTGATGGTTGACCGGTATCTCGCCATCCGCGAGCCGCTGGGCAAGGCCATCGACGATCTGCAGGAGTCGCTGCTCGATCCGGACAATCCGTTCGCCGACTGGAAGGCGCTGCTGAACACCCGCAAGCAGGCCCGCAAGCTGGAGTCGCTGTCATCCGGTCAGGCGGAAGCCCTGGATGCGTGGCGCCGGCAGACACGCTACGAACTGACGGACTCGCAACTGGTCCGTATCAACGACCTCGTCGAGCACATCAATCGGGTTCAGGCGCATGCGCAGGCGCAGCAAACCGATGTCGAATCCGCGGTTCAGCTCCACTTCTCGGCCGTGGCGCATGCGACCAACCAGACGGTCACCACGCTGACCATCCTGTCGGCCATCTTCCTCCCGCTGGGCCTGATCGCCGGCGTTTTCGGCATGAACTTCGACAACATGCCCGAACTTCACCATCCCTACGCCTATCACATCACGCTGGGAGGCATGGTGCTGCTGGCCGGCAGCCTGTTGTTCTACTTCCGCCGGCGCGGGTTCTTCACCGGCATCTGATGGCCTCGCCCCAGGCGATTCTCGCGTTCTGGTTCGGTGATCCGGCGGGCGATGATGCCGCGATCGCGAATCGGCAGGGGGGCCTGTGGTGGGGCAAGTCGGCGGAGGTCGACGCCAGCATCCGCCGTCGCTTCGGCGTGCTGGTGGAGGCGGCGGCGCGCGGAGCGTTGAACCACTGGTCGGGCACCGACACCGGGCTGCTTGCCCTGCTGATCCTGACCGACCAGTTTCGCCGCAACCTGTACCGGAACTCGGCGCAGGCATTCGCGCTGGATGATTTCGCCCGGGGGCTCACCCGGCAGTGTCTGCGTCGTGGCGGTGATGGTCGGCTGCGTCCAATCCACCGGGTGTTCGTCTACATGCCGCTGGAGCATTCCGAATCGCTGGCCGATCAGAACGATGCCGTGGCGCTGTACCGGCAACTGGTGACGTCGGTACCGGAGAGCCAGCGGGACGCGTTCGAGCGGTTCGCGGGATTCGCCGAAGCGCATCGTGAGGTGATCGCCGCCTACGGGCGCTTTCCCCACCGCAATCGCGTGTTGGGACGCGAGAATACGGCGGCCGAGCGACGTTATCTGGCGAGGCCCGACGCCGGGTTCTGAACGCCGGAGAGTGCGCCTCCGGCGTTCAGCGGGTCATCAGAAGAACTTGTAGCGAACGCCGAGGGAAATCACCGGATAAAGCTCGAAGTCTTCCGCTTCTTCCTGGAGCTCCTGTTCTTCTTCGGTCAGCTCGGCATCCAGCTCGGCCTGACAGGCGGCGGTGCCGAGCGCCGTGCCGCGCGCGCCCTGACAGGAGTTGTTGCTGGTCAGCGAGACCTGCGGCGTGCCCTGGAACATGACGCCCAGATCGAACTGGAAACCGAAGCCGGTATCAGCGGCCACCGCGTTGCCCCAGCCCAGGCCGACGTAGGGTGCGACGCTGTCGAAATCGATCAGCGCGCTGAGGGTACCGATGTCGTCACTGTCGAAGGTTTCGTCGCCGACCTCGCAGTTCGCCTGCTCACAGCGGGCCGAACCGGTGATCTCGTTGCCGTTGAAGATGGCGCCGGCGGAGAGCCGGAATGCGCCGCCCCAGGGGTGCCAGTCGGCATAGGTGCCCAGTGACGACAGGTCCAGGGTGCCGTTGTAGGTCAGTTCGTTGCCGCTGCCGTCCTCTTCGGGCTCAGGATCGTAGTCGTAGTCGAACTGGTTGACCCCAGCCCGCAGATTGAATTTCTCGGTGACGGCGGTGGTCATTTCCAGGCTCAGGCCCAGGGTGCTGACACGCGCGGCCACTCCCAGATTGGGTTCGTACGCATGAACGGCGCTCGGCAACAGCAGCAGTGCGCCGAGCAGGCCGAAAAATCCTCGCATTGATGGTCCCCCATGATGTTTGACAGTCACCGCGCCGGCGGACGCGACGGGGCAGATCATCCCACGCGGCCGCGATTCGATGCCACCGCCGCCTGTTCAACCGCGTCGGCGAAGGCTCGTGGGGCATCGGCGTGCATGCGGAAATAAAGCGAGGGTTCGATCAGCTCCAGCTCGATGAGCAGCGGTCCGGCCTGCGCATCCATCAGGAAGTCCACACGTGCGTAGAGCAGGTGAGCCGGTGCGCAATCGAGTGCCGCGACCGCCAGGGAGCGCAGGCCATCCGGTGCGTCCGCGGCGAGGATCTCGGCGCCGTGTTCCTCCTGGACGCGGAAGTCGCCGGGCTTCGGCAGCTTGCGGATGGCATGCGAGTAGGCGTGATCAAAGTAGAACAGCGACCATTCCCCTTCATTGAGTACAGTCTCGACAAAAGGCTGCGTCATGCACGGGCGATCGCGGAAGATCGCGTCAATTGCGGGATATTTCGCTTGCCAGTCCGATGCCTGCAACCAGTAGGTGTGGTCGGCGTTGGCGCTGACCAGCGGCTTGACGACCACCTGCTCGGCTCCGAAGTCGGAGAATGCCTGCTCGATGTCGGACAGGCCGGCGCCGTGCTCGAACCAGCGCGTCGGGACGATGGGCAGGCCGGCCGCGGCGAGGTCGCGCAGGTAGGTCTTGGTGAGATTCCATTGCACGACCGACAGCGGGTTGCACAGCGTTGCGCCCGAGCGCTCGATGGCCCGAAGCGTATCGACAAAGGTTTGTGGAGCGTCCTGGTAGTCCCAGGGGGTCCGGATGATCACCAGGTCGTAGATCGACCAGTCGCTGGGCCGGCGCCAGGGCACGATGTCCACCGCGATGCCTCGGCGGCGCAGTTCGGCATGCGCCAGCGGGTCGTCGATGACGAACGCCGACGGATCGTCCATCGACAGGCAGGCGATCTTCACGCGCTCGTCCCGGCGTGAATCATGCCGGCTCGGGCGGCAGCAGTGCGTCGACGTCCGCGGCGATCTCCAGCGGCCTGTCCGGCCCGACCAGGCCGAACCGGGTCAGTTTCGCGACCAGTCGCGGATGAATGTGCACGATGGCGACCCGTACCGAACGGCCGCTCAACTCCTCGGCGATGGATTCCAGATTCATCATCGCGGTGGTGTCCATCATCGGGACATCCTCGAAATCCAGCACCACCGTGTGCACGTTGCGCTCGATGCTCGCAAGCACCTTCAGCGCCTTGTGGGCCGCGCCAAAGAACAGCGGGCCGTCGACGTCGTAGACCACGACGCCCGGTTGCCGGACCCGCGGATGGGGATGCTCGGCATGGGTTGCCGTGGTTTCGGTGAGCTCGATCATGCGCCGGATGAACAGCACGGACGCCAGTGCCAGACCGGCGGCGACGGCCACCTGCATGTCGATCACCACCGTCAGCGCGAAACAGCAGAAGAACACCGCGGCGTCGGCCCGGGGGGCGCGGGTGATGATGCGCCAGGCATGCGGCGCCTCGCTCATGTTCCACGCCACCATCAGCAGTACCGCGGCCATGGCCGCCATTGGCACACGGCCCAGGAGCGGCGCCAGCAGCAGCATCGCCAGCAACACGACCACGCCGTGAGTGACGGCGGCCAGCGGCGTCGTGCCGCCGGAGCGCACGTTGGTCGCCGTGCGGGCGATGGCCGCGGTGGCCGGGATGCCGCCGAAGAACGCGACCGCCAGATTGCCCAGCCCCTGGCCGATCAACTCGCCGTCCGGGTCGTGGCGAAAGCCGCTCATGCCGTCCGCGACCACGGCGCACAGCAGCGATTCCAGCGCGCCGAGCACGGCGATGGAAAACGCCGCCGTCAGCAGGGTGCGCAGCATCTCCGGGGTCAGTCCGATCGGGGCGCCGTCCGGCCCGGGCAACTGCCAGGGCAGCGCGAAGGTCGGCAGTGTCGGTGGAATACCCGCGCCGGTCTGCCCGTTCAGTTCGTAGCTGAATCGCGACGCGATGGTCTCGACATCGGGGATCGCGTCGATCGCGTTCATCGCGATGCCAAGCAGGCTGGCCAGAACCAGGGCGACCAGAAAACCCGGGATGCGGGTCGGCAGCCGCCGCCACAGGATCAGCACGCCCAGCGTCAGGCCACCGAGCAGCGCCTCCTGCCATTGCACGGTAGGCGCGGCCTGGATCAGTGCGGTCAGCTTGTCGATGAAATGCAGGTTGTCCCCGCTCGGTTGCAGGCCGAACAAGTCCTTGCACTGCAGCACCGCGATGACGGTACCGATGCCGGTGGTGAAGCCGACGATCACCGGATAGGGCACAAGCTGGATCAGGTGTCCCAGGCGCAGCAGACCGAAGGCGATCAGCATCAGCCCGGCTAGCGCACCGGCCACCAGCAGACCGCCGAGGCCGAAGTCGTGGACGATGGGCAGCAGCACGACCACGAACGCGGCGGTTGGCCCGGAGATGTTGACGCGCGAGCCGCCGGCCAGCGCGATGACGATGCCGCCGACGATGGCGGTGTAAAGACCATGCTGCGGCGGCACGCCGCTGGCGATCGCCAGCCCCATCGACAATGGCAGCGCGACCACGCCGACGGTCAGCCCCGCCACCAGGTTGGCGGAGAGGCTTCGGGTCAGGCTCTGATCAGCGAAACAGGCGCGAAGTGCGGAGAACATGGGCGGATTGTCGGTGCATCGTGTTGAGTATGCGTCTTGCCCCGTGTGTCCGGCCAGCGGCTACGCGCTACCCGGCCAGCGCCGTCCAGATCAGCCGCGCCGCAAGCACGGCCAGCAGCACGCCCATGCCGCGATCGATCAGATGGGCGCGACGCAGAAACCACTCGCGGGGTTCGCGGGCGGTGAACAGGCAGGACACGAACGCGAACCAGGCGGCCGTCATCACGCAAAGCCAGGCGCCCAGGCCCAGTTGCAGCCAGAGCGGCTGCCCGGGTCCGACGATGACGGTGAACAGGGACAGAAAGAACAGCGTGGCCTTGGGGTTCAGCACGTTGGTGATGAAGCCGATGCGCAGGCTGCGCCAGGCGGAATGCGCCTGTTCACCGGAGCCGAGCGCATCCCCGGTCTGCGGTTGCGCGCGGATGGCATGCCAGGCAATCCACAGCAGGTAGGCGGCGCCCGCCAGCTGAATGCCGCGCATCAGCCACGGTGTCTGGCTGATCACCAGGGCGATGCCGAACAGCGCGTAGCTCACATGGATGGCGATGCCCAGGCCGATACCCAGGCTGGTCCACAGCGCCGGCCCCCGGCCCTGGGTCATGGCCTGGCGCAGCACGATCGCGAAGTCCGGTCCCGGACTGGCGACGGCAAGGGCGTGGGCGACGATCACGGTGATCGCCACCTGAATCGGATCAGACAAGAGGCTATTCGCTGGGATCAGGCAGCGAATATTGTGCGACCTGCGCCCCGCGGCGTCAGCCTGGCCGGCCGGCGGGTCGGGTTTCGGTCTCCCAGCGGGCTCCGCAACCCTCCATCGCGCGCTCGTCCAGGGTCAGGCTGACCGTCCGCGGCCAGCGCGCGCCCGACATCGTGTCCATGCACGGGGTTTCCCTGACCACGACGCGCAGATCGTGGGCGTCGGTCCGGGCCGTGTAGAGCCAGCCGCCGTCGATGCTGCGGGTGGTGGCCGGGGGCAGGATCACGACCTGGCTGCCGTAGTCGGCCACCAGGGTGACGCGATCATCCGGGACCACGGTCAGAAACCAGCCGGGCTCCTGGCCCACGGCGTAGACGCTGGCGCCGGCCAGCCGGGCCGCTTCTCGGCGCGAGCCGGCCGGGTCCTCCTCGCATTCGCGGGTCTTGCCGTCGACGCTCAGCCGGGCTTCACGGGCGTGCGACCAGAACTGATCACCGGCCTCGTCCTCGTATCGGGTGCCGGAGGCGGCGCGGACCTGGCGCAGGTGCAGTGGCGCCTCGGTGGCGCCGTAGAGGGAAATATCGTCGTCGCGGGTCTGGACGACGATGTCGATGCCGTCGCAGCGATAGGCGGTGACCACCGGGACGCTGGTCGCGGCCCTGGGCGCCACGGGACTGATCTGCAAATCCACGGTGACCGTGTCGTCGGGCGTCGGCAGTGGCACCGGCGTGCGGCTGGCGTGGGTGAGCTGTCCGTCCGCCGTCATCGCCCGCGCGTCAAGCACGTAGCGGGCCTGCGGATCGAGTTCGGCTGGCTGATAAACCAGCGAGAACGGATACGGCGGCGCGCTGGCGGCGCTGATCGTGGTGATCGCGGCGGTGCCGGATTCCAGGTCTTCGGCATCGCTGCGCCGCAGGCGGATTTCCACCGTGGCGTTGTCCGGCAGCGTGTTGCCATCCGTGGTCCTGACTTCGCCGAACAGGTTGATGCGGGCCTGATCCGAGCCCTGTTCATCCGTCGGTTCGGGAGAGCCACAGCCGGCCAGCAGGCTCAGCGCGCAAAGCGCGGAGACGAACATTCGGAACTGTCGCATCGTCCGTGTCCTCTGTCGGAGCCCCGCTCGCTTTGAGTGGCGCCGGCGCTCCCAAGTTCACCGGCTCATGATGGCGTGCGCACGCGGGCCACGGCGTTCTGCCAACCCTCGTAGAGCGTGTCCACTGTCCGGGCGTCGGATTTCGGGTCGAACCGCCGGTCCTCGGCCCAGAGCGCCGCGATGTCGTCCAGTGAATCGTAGACCCCGGCATGCAGGCCGGCGAGAAACGCGGCGCCCAGAGCGGTGGTTTCGGTGATCTCCGGTCGCACGACCGGCAATTGCAGGATGTCGGCTTGGAACTGGCACAGCCAGTTGTTGGCAACCATGCCGCCGTCCACGCGCAGTTCCACCGCATCCAGCGCGTCGGCCTTCATCGCTTCCATCAGGTCGCGTGTCTGGTAGCAGACCGATTCCAGCGCCGCGCGGGCGAAGTGGGCGATGCCGGTGCCGCGGCTGAGCCCCAGTACCGCGCCGCGGGCATCCGGATCCCAGTACGGCGCGCCGAGGCCGGCGAAGGCCGGGACCAGATAGACGCCGTCGTTGCCGTCCAGGCTTTCCGCCAGCGCCTGCGTATCCGGCGCCGCGTTGATGATCTTCAGCGCGTCGCGCAGCCATTGCACCGCGGCGCCGGCGATGAAGATCGAGCCTTCCAGCGCATAGGTGGTCTTGCCGTTCAGGCGGTAGGCGACGGTGGTCAGCAGCCGGTTCTTCGATTGCACGAAGCGCTCGCCGATGTTCTGCACCATGAAGCAGCCGGTGCCGTAGGTGTTCTTCACCATGCCCGGCGCGAAGCAGGCCTGGCCGATGGTCGCGGCCTGCTGGTCACCGGCCACGCCGCCGATGGTGACCGGTGCGCCCAGCAGTTCGGCGTCGATCACGCCGAACTCGGTCGTGGAATCCAGCACCTCCGGCATCATCGATCCCGGCACGTCGAAGAACTTCAGCAGGTCCTCGTCCCATTGCTGGTCGACGATGTTGAACAAGTTGGTGCGGGCCGCGTTGCCGATGTCGGTGACGTGGCGCTTGCCGCCGGTCAGCTTGTAGATCAGCCAGCTGTCGATGGTGCCGAAGGCCAGTTCGCCGTTGTTCGCCCGGGCGCGGGCGCCATTGACCCGGTCCAGAATCCACGCAATCTTGGTGGCGGAAAAATAAGGGTCCAGCAGCAGGCCGCTGCGGGCGTTGAGCCAGTCGTCGGTGCCATCCTCGCGCAGTTCCCGGCAGCGCTCGGCGGTGCGGCGGTCCTGCCAGACGATGGCGTTGTGGATGGGTTCGCCCGTCTTGCGGTCCCAGACCACGGTGGTCTCGCGTTGGTTGGTGATGCCGCAGCCGGCGAGATCGGCGGCAGCCAGCCCCAGATCGTCCAGCACCTGGCGGCAGACCTTCACCGTGTCGGCCCAGATCACGCTGGCGTCGTGTTCGACCCAGCCGCCCTGCGGATAAATCTGTTCGAATTCGGTTTGCGCCGAGCCCTTGATTCGGCCTCTTTCATCGAAAACGATGGCGCGTGTGCTGGTGGTGCCTTGGTCGATGGCCAACAGGTTGCTACTCACCTCGGTCTCCTTTTGCGTACGGTCGCGTTGCGAAACATGTCCCATCCCGCGGGTCCAATTGAGCAAATGCACCGTCGGAGTTCAAGAATGTCGCGTCGATTGTCGAATGGGCTGGCCCGGAGTGTCGGCATCCTGTCTCTGTTGTGGGCCGCGTCCAGCGCGGCCGCGCCCAAGTCTGATCCGTGGCCATTCTGGGCGGGTCATGACCCCGAGTCGGAGCAGATCGTCGATCACGGCGACTGGTCGCGGCTGTTGCAGCGCTATGTGCGCGAGCGTGAATCCGGGGCGAACCGCTTCGACTATGGCGCGGTGTCGGACGCGGATCGCGATCGCCTGGCCGGGTATGTCGACACGCTTGCCGCGATCGATCCGCGCGGGCTCAACCGCGCCGAGCAGAAGGCATACTGGATCAACCTCTACAACGCGCTGACCGTCCAGCAGATTCTCGAGGCCTATCCGGTGGGCAGCATCCGCGACATTCGCTCCGGTTTGTTCAGTCCGGGTCCGTGGAAGAAGGACCTCGTGTCGGTTGCCGGGCAGCCGCTGACGCTCAACGACATCGAACACCGCATTCTGCGGCCGATCTGGCAGGACCCGCTGATCCACTACGGGGTGAACTGCGCGTCTATCGGCTGCCCGGATCTGCTGGCGACCGCCTACACCGGCGATTCGGTGGATGAGCAGCTCGCCGGGAATGCTCGCGCGTATGTGAATGATGCGCGTGGCGCGCAGGTCACCGACGACGGTCTGATGGTTTCCAGCATCTACATCTGGTTTCAGGCCGATTTCGGCGGCAGCGACGCGGGGGTGATCGAACACCTGCGCCGCTATGCCGATCCGGCGTTGAGGAAGCGACTGGACGGCGTGCGGGACATTGACGATGACCGCTACGACTGGTCGCTCAACGACGTGGCCGCCACCGGTTCGTAGCACTGGAACCTTGGGGCGACGTACACTGCGCCGCCATGACGAGTCGACAGTTTCCCGCCACGCGGTTGCGCCGGCTGCGCAGCCAGCC
The DNA here is from genome assembly GCA_937896565.1 of uncultured Salinisphaerales bacterium. Lineage (GTDB taxonomy): Bacteria > Pseudomonadota > Gammaproteobacteria > Nevskiales > OUC007 > Abyssibacter. Next base: position 36,708 of record CALBOV010000343.1, on the reverse strand, counting down.
CTTTCTGCGTGATCTGGTCCGTGAACACTGGCTGACGCCGGCGGATTTGATCCTTCCGGTGTTCGTCCGCGAGGGTGAGGACATCCGCGAACCGGTTGCTTCCATGCCCGGCGTGGTCCGGCACTCGGTGGACCAGCTCGTGGGAACGGCCCGCGAAGCGGTTGATGCCGGCATCCCCGCGCTGGTGCTGTTTCCGTTGATCGACCCGGTCTGCAAGAGCGATGACGCGGCGGCGGCCTGGGATGCGGACGGCCTGGTGCCCAGGGCCATCCGGGCCATCAAGGACGCCGTGCCGGACATAGGCGTGATCACCGATGTGGCGCTGGATCCGTACACCAGTCACGGTCAGGACGGTTTGCTGGATGATGCCGGCTACGTCACCAACGACGCGACGGTCGACGCACTGGTTCGTCAGTCGCTCTGCCATGTCGAGGCCGGTGCCGACGTGGTGTCGCCGTCGGACATGATGGACGGCCGGATCAAGGCGATTCGAACCGCGTTCGAGGCAGAAGGCCACAATAACGCAGCGATTCTCGCCTATTCCGCAAAGTATGCCTCGGACCTCTACGGACCGTTTCGCGATGCGGTGGGCTCCGCCGGCAATCTGGCGGGTGGCGGCAAGCACACCTACCAGATGGACATCGGCAACGGCGATGAGGCGCTGCACGAGGTCGCGCTGGACCTGGCCGAGGGTGCCGACATGGTGATGGTGAAACCCGGCCTGCCCTATCTGGACATTGTCCGCAGGGTCAAGGATCGCTTCGGCGTGCCCACGCTGGCCTATCAGGTCTCCGGCGAGTACGCGATGCTCAAGGCCGCCGCGGACAACGGCTGGCTGGATGAACGCAAGGCGGTGCTGGAATGCCTGATCGCGTTCCGACGCGCCGGCGCCGATGCCGTGCTGACCTATTTCGCGCTGGACGCCGCGCGCTGGATGCAGGAGGGGGCATGAGCGAAGGCCTGAGACTGGCCGTCATCGGCTATCCGGTGGAGCACAGCCGTTCGCCGGAACTGCATCAGTTGTTCGCCCGGCAGTTCGATCTGACGCTGGAGTACGACCGTGTGGAATGCCAACCCGGCGCCTTCGTCGACACCGTGAACCGGCTGCGGGAGACGGGTTATGCCGGCGCCAACGTGACCGTCCCGTACAAGGAGGATGCGTTTGCGATCTGCGATACGCGCACCGCGGTCGCGGATCTGGCGCAGGCGGTGAACACGCTGCATTTCGTCGAGCACGGTGTGCTGGGCGACAACACCGACGGTGAGGGCTTCATCCGCGACCTGACCGGGCGCTGCGGTGTTGCGATCGAGAACCGCACGGTGGTGATCATCGGCGCGGGTGGGGCCGTGCGTGGGCTGATGAAGCCGTTGCTGGACCAGAATCCGGCCATGGTCGTGGTGACCGGGCGCTCCCCCTACAACGCCGAGGCCATCGCCGAGCGCTTCGGTGATTTCGGTCCCGTGCAGGCCTGCACCTACCTGGCGCTCAAGGGCTGGCAGGCCGACGTGCTGATTCACGCGAGCCCCGCGGGCCACACCGGGCGCATGCCCGAACTGCCGAAGACGCTGCTTCGGCCGGACACGCCCTGCTACGACCTCAGCTATGGCGCGGCGCACGCCGTGTTTCGTGACTGGGCGCAGACCCGGGGCGGCGGGCCGGTGTTTGATGGGCTGGGAATGCTGGTCGAGCAGGGTGCGGCGTCATTCGAACGCTGGACCGGCGACTCGCCCGATACCGAGGCCGTGCTCCGAAAGCTGCGCAGTCAGTTGTCGCAGTCCTCATAACGCTCCGGTGTGAACCGGGGCGTGCACACCGCCAGGAAGACCAGTTCGTCCGAGCCGGTGTTGCGAATTCGCTGACGCTCGCCGGAAGGAATGTGCACGACGCTGCCGACTCCGACCGGCTGCGGCGCGCCATCACCGATGTCCGCCTCACCGTGTCCGGACAAGATGAGGTATCGTTCGGTAATCCCCTGCAGGCGGTGCCAGCGGGTCACGGACCCGGCAGGAACACGTGCGCGAGCGACGGAAACCGCAGGATCGTCCGCGGAGTTGAGCCATTCCAGGATGTGGCAACCTTCCCGGAACCAGTATTCCTCCGCGGGTGCTTGTCCGGTCAAGTCTTCGGTCATCCGATCGATGTCTCCTGGTCGGTGCCGCGTGTCCGATGTTTACAATTCTTGCACGTCCACTGTGTTAGAGAAAAAGCAGGGACAGGGGTATCAAGTGCAAATTGGGGCGGCGAGTGTGTTGAGTCACGATGATGTGAATGGGTGCGGGTCAGGCGAATGGCGTCGCGCGAGTTCCGGTGCGCCTGATCCGGTGCCGGCCCGCAGCGGCCTCGGCCGGCAGTGACGGTTTCACGATTCTCACGCTCGGCCACCCAAATCCGTGACCCAGGATTCCACAGCCACGACCGATAGGTCGACACCCGGTCTCAAGCTGAGCGGCCGTGTCGTCGCTTGGTTGCGCCGCGAGTTGTCGGGCGACGATCTCCAGTCGCAGATCACCCTCGCGATCGCGATCGCGGCCATGGTGCCGATGATCGTGGCCGTCTGCGTCGTCGTGAGCTATCAGGGCATCGAGTACCGCAGGGGTTCGCAGCGGCAGGTTCAGACGGCGGTGCACCTCGGCGGCGCGACGCTGGAGGAATATCTGGGGCGGCATGTCCAGGCCCTGGAGTTCGTGGGACGGCAGCTGGAGGCGGATTCGGGCTCATTGCCCGACATGCAGCAGGATCTGCTGGATGTCCATGCCGTCTACACGAGTTTTCTGACGCTGATCCTCGCCGACCGCAACGGCGTCGTCGTTGCCACGAGTCAGATCATCAAGGGTCAACCCGCCATTGTTCGTGAGTTGCACGGCCAGACCGTCTGGGATCGCGACTATTTCCGCCATGCCATGGGGCACGATGGCGTGCAGGTCTCGGGCGTGTTCGAAGGTCGGGGGTTCGGAGACGAGACCCTGGTGGCGGTCAGTCGCTCGGTGCTGGTCGATGGCGATGCCCGCTATGTCATCCAGGGAGCCATTCCCGCCGATGTGCTCATGCAGCGTGTGCAGTCGCGGGCCAAGAGCAGCGACATCTGTATCGCGGTGGTCGATGCGCTGGGGACGATTGTCGGTTCCACGGACCCGGGGCGGTATCAGCCGCTGAGCGCGGCGCCGGCGTCATGGCTGGGCGGTGATCCGGATTCGGACATCGTTGCCGAGCCTTCGATCGGTGGTTGGTTCGTGGTCGGCGCCCTGGCGAAGACGCCCGGGCGGCTCAGTACCGACCAGACGACGCAGATCATCGCCTTGTCCACTCTGTTGATGGGGTTGATCGTCGCGTATCTGGTCGGCCGCTGGATCGCGGGTCGGGTGAACGGGCCGGTCAACGGACTGATCGCGGAGATTCGCCAGTTCGACCTGGAGACCCTGTCCGAGGCGGAGCTGCAACGCCCGCAACTGGATTGGCCGGCCGAGATCCGCTCGTTGCGGGCGCAGTTCATGAAACTGCTCGCCAAGATGATCCGGGCCCGCGACAGCCAGAACGAATTGCTCGCGCAATCCGAGGAACTGCGTTTCGCACTGCATGACGAGGTCATGAGCCGGCAGGCCATCATTCAGGAGAAGACCGTCGCGCTGGAGCGGGCGAACCAGACCCTGGAGCTCCTGGCGCGTATCGATGGCCTCACCGGGCTGTGCAATCGCCGGGTCTTCGACGAGGAACTGGGCCGCACATGGCGGACCGCGGTACGGGACCAGCAGCCGCTGAGCGTGGTGCTGATCGATGTCGATCACTTCAAGGCCTATAACGATCACTACGGTCACCTGTCCGGTGACGATTGTCTGCGGGCCGTGGCCCGGGTGCTTGAGGATGCCGCCCGGCGGCCCGGTGATCTGGCGGCGCGATTCGGCGGTGAGGAATTTGCGCTGCTGTTGCCGCACACCGACCTGGCGGGCGCGTTGCGCATCGGTCAACTGGTGGTGGAGCAGGTCCGCGACCTGCAGATTCAGCACGAGAAGGCTCCGACGGGGATTCTCAGCATTAGCGCGGGTGTCGCACAGGTGCAGTACCCGCACGCCGACACGCCCGACAAGCTGTTGGCAACGGCCGATTCCCAGCTCTACGTCGCCAAGGAGACCGGTCGCAACCGCTGCGTCGGCTAAGGACGTACCGGGCCGTTTGTCAGCGGGCGGGCCGCGGCGGAGACTGTTTTCCGGAACTCCCGGGGGTGGCTCGACATGCAGATTCTCAGAACGCCGGACGAACGCTTTGATGCTCTGCCGGATTTCGGCTTCACGCCACGGTATCTGGAGGTCGATGGTCTGCGCATCCACTACCTGGATGAAGGGGATGGCGATGCCGCGCCGGTGCTGTTGCTGCACGGCGAGCCGTCCTGGAGTTACCTGTACCGGTTCATGGTTCCACCCCTGGTGGCGGCGGGGCATCGGGTGCTCGCGCCGGATCTGGTCGGCTTCGGCCGTTCGGACAAGCCGGCATCTCCCGGCGACTACAGCTATGCCGCCCAGGTCGGCTGGATGACGGCCTGGCTGGAAAGGCTGGATTTGCACGCCGTCACTCTGTTCTGTCAGGACTGGGGATCGCTGGTCGGCCTGCGTCTGGCCGCTGAGCAATCCGATCGCTTCGCCGCCGTGGTGCTGAGCAACGGTGGCTTGCCGACCGGCGACCAGCGAATGCCGGGTGCCTTCCGGTTGTGGCAGCGTTTCGCCGCCCACTCGCCGGTTTTCCCGATCGGGCGGATCGTGGCGTCCGGGACCGGGCGCCGGCTGACGCGCGCGGAACGGCGGGCTTACGACGCGCCCTATCCCGCTAGAGACTTCAAGACGGCGCCCCGAGTGTTTCCGTCTCTGGTTCCCACGACACCGGATGATCCCGCCGCGGAGGCGAACCGCGCGGCGTGGCAGATCTTCGGGCGCTGGACCAAGCCCTTTCTGACCTGCTTCTCCACCGGTGATCCGATCACCCGAGGCGGTGACCGCATGTGGCAGGAGCATGTGCCCGGTGCGCGAGGCCTTGCCCACCAGCGGGTTCTGGGTGGTCATTTCGTGCAGGAAGACCAGGGGCCTCAGCTCGCCGGCATCGTCGACGCGCTCGTTCGCGGGCGGCTATAGGGCGACAGGACCCGGCGCGCGCCGATCGGCGGTCGCTCGACCTCCGGATTCCGGCGTTATGGGATTGATTGACCAGGGATTTTTCCGCCGACAGGCCCTCCAGTCTGTTCAGTCCCCGGTGATACACCGTCCGTCAGTTCGCCGTCAATGAACCTTCCACCCTTCAGGTAGACTCGCTTCCGCCTAACAAGAATTTAATTCAAGGAGGCGGCACTCATGACCTGTCGAATGATTCGATCTGGTGCGCTGGCGTTCGGGCTGGCGGCGGCGGTGGGTCTGGCCGGTTGTTCATCGGGCAATGGCGAGAGCCAGACCGCGGTGGAGCCGGTGCAGACCGATGTGGAGATGTTCCTGAGCGACGAGCCGCTCGACCAGTTGCAGGTCGCGCTGAATCGCTTGCTCGGCGAACTGCTGGCGGGGGCGCTGCCCGAGGAGGTCGGTGGTCGCACGGTCAGCGAACTCACCCAGGTGGTCTTGCGGTTGCTGGAGGTGCCGGACGAACTCCTGGAAGCGCTGATACTGTCCGGCAGCCTGCTGGCCGAGGGTGAGACCAGCCCCGAGGTCTATCAGATGCTGCTCAGCGACGCGGGGTCCGAGATTCTGGCCCACGTACAGGGCGCCGTGTTCGAGCTGGCCGGCGTGTTGCTGGGTCTGGCCGGGACTGGCGCGGCCGATCCGGTGACGCAGGCGGTCATTCAGTTGCTGGCGATCTCCGACCTGATCAACGATCCGACCGCGATCGCCGATCCGGCGACCTTGCTTGAGCCGCTCAACAATGCCGTCCTGGCGCTGTCGCAGCTGGATGCCGCCGATCTGGGCATTCCCGAGCAGGGACAGGAGGCGGTCGATACGGTGCTGGGCATCCTGTTCGGCAGCCTCGCCCGGGTGACGGAGATGCTGGCCGGGCTGGGTAGCGAAGGCTCCGGTTTGCCGGCGGATGCGTTGCTCGATCCCATCGAGGGTCTGCTGAACGGCTTGCTGGGCTCGGTGCCCTCGCTGGAGAACGTGCTCGGCGCCCTCATCGAGCGGAGTGGATTCGACCCGGTGTCGGCGACGCTGGGCCTGGTGGGTGAACTCACCAGTCTGCTGAACGCCGATGGTGTCATTGATCTGGTGGCAGCCCTGATCAGCCCGCTGATTGCTTTGCTGGGGCCGCTGACGGGCGTGTTATCGCCCATTCTGTGCGGCCTGCTTCCGGTTTGTGATTGATTGCTCGGTTCGGGCGCATGCCCCACGCGGCCATGCGCCCGATCTGCGCCGTCCGTCAGACTGGTGCACCACGGGACTCACACTACGTTAAGAATTCGTAATACGAACCGAACGTATTCAACTCATTTTGCACGGAGACTCGTGATGGAACACAAGGGAGCACGTCATATTCTGCTGGCTTTGGGGCTGGCAGTCGCAGTCGGTCTGGCGGGATGCTCGGGCGGCGACACGTCGTCGGCACAGGATCAGGGCCCCGTGAACACCACGGACAACCTGGAAGGCCTGGTTGGTGGCGAACCGCTGGATCAGATTCAGGTGATTCTGGACAAGTTGCTGGTCGATGGGCTGGCCGCCAACCTGCCGGAGTTCGCGGGTCGCGAGCTGGTCGCCTCGATTTCCAATGCGGTGCTCACTCTCCTGGACGCACCCGATGAGCTGCTGGAAGCATTGCTGTCCGTCCAGACGCTCGCGGAGCAGGGTGAGTCCGACCCCGCGCTGTTTCAGACGTTGCTGCAGGACACGGGCGCCGAGATTTTCACCCATACCCGTGATGCCGTCGTCATCCTGCTGAGTGGTTTGCAGTCCCTGGTGCCGCAAGGTTCGGCCAAGCAGTTCGGGGGTGCCCCGCAGTCTCTGGTCGCGCTGGATGCGATGCTTTCGGATCCGGCCGGGATCACCGACGTGGAGGCCCTGGTGGCTCAGATGAAGGTCGCGGCGGCAGATCTGGCGGCGCTCGACCTCTCCGCCCTGAATCTCTCGGGTGAATCCGCGGAGGGTGCGGCGGCCGCGCTGCAGGTGATGGAGCTGACCATGTCGGACACCGCGGACATGATCAGCGGCTTCAGCTCACCGGCCACGGGTTTTCCGGACGTATCGATGGTGACGTCGGTCGAAAACATGCTGTTCGGTCTGGTAGGCCTGATCGAGGTGCTGGCATCCGCGCTCGCGGGCATCCCCGAGGGCGAACTGGATCTCGCGCCGGTACTGCTTGATCTGGTGGCGGAGCTGGACGTGCTTCTCGGTGACGTCGGCATCCTGCCCGGTCTGGTCACGGTGGTGTACGAGATTCTCGCGGCCGTCCTGACGCCGGTAACCGGTGGTCTGTCCGCGTTGCTCTGCGGCCTGCTGCCGATCTGCGACTGAGTTTGTCAGCGGTGCCGGACGTCCATCGTCCGGCACCGCATTCCTGCGCGGCCGGCTGGTCGCGACAGACCCCTGACGGCTCCGTTATGCTCGGGCACCGCAGCTGCCACGGAGCAGGCTCCTGACTTCCGACACACCGGATGCACGTCCCGTCGCCGCCTCGGCGATTCGCGGACACGTCTACAAGATCTTTCCTCACGACATGAACGCGCACCGGACGGTGTTCGGCGGGCTGGTCATGTCGACGATCGACCGGCTGGCGCTGGTGGTCGCCGAGCGGCACAGCGGCCGGGTCTGCGTCACGGCATCCATGGATGCCATGCATTTTCTGGCACCGGCGGCCGACGGTGACACGCTGATCTACTCGGTCGCGGTCAACCGCGCCTGGCGCACGTCGATGGAAATCGGCGCCCGGGTCGTGGCGGAGAACAGCTACACCGGTGATTCGCGGCATATCGTTTCGGCCTATCTGACCTTCGTCGCGCTGGACGAGCACGGCCGCGCCATCATCGTGCCGCCGGTGCGGCCGGAGACCGACGCCGAACAGCACCGCTACGAGGAAGCCGAGGTCCGGCGGGCATTGCGGCTGGAGCATGCCGAGCGGCTCAAGACCATGCGGGCGGCGCGCCGATGATTCATCCGATGCGTGTGGGCGTCGCCGGTGCGGGCAGCATCGGCGCCTATCTGGGCGCGCGTCTGGCCGCTGATGGTCATGAAGTCGTCCTGCTGGGACGCCAGCGTCTGGCCGACGCGGTCGCGGATCAGGGGGTTCGGGTCAGCGACCTCAACGGGCATGACAGCCAGGTTCCGCCGGATGGAATCCGGGTGGTGACGGAGCCGGGCGGCCTGGAAGGCTGCGACGTGATTCTGGTGACGACCAAGAGCCATGACACCCGGGCCATGGCGGAGAGCCTCGCGCCGTTCGTGACGGAAGGCGCCACCGTGATCAGCTTTCAGAATGGCGTGCGCAATCCGGCCATCCTGCGCGAGTGCCTGGCCCAGGCCAACGTGCTGGCCGGCATGGTGCCGTACAACGTTGTGTGGGCCGGTCCCGCCCATTTTCACCAGGGCACCAGCGGATCGCTGGTCATCGAGCGTCGTGACGACGCCGAACATCTGGCAAAGGCCGTGGCCGAGGCGCTGACCGGCGCAGGCCTGGCCGCGGTGCTCAATCCGCGCATCGAGGCGGTGCAATGGGGCAAGCTGGTGGTGAACCTGAATAACGCGACCAACGCCCTGTCCGGCGTTCCGTTGCAGGCCCAGCTCGCGGATCGGGACTATCGCCGCGTGACCGCCGCCGCGCAGCGCGAGGCGCTTGCCGTCATCCGCGCGGGCGGCAAGTCGGTTCGGGCCGCGGGTCCGCTGCTGCCGACGCTGATGCCGTTGGTGTTGTCTGCGCCGGACTGGCTGTTCCGCATCGTGGCCCGTGGCATGGTCAGGATCGATCCGCAGGCGCGATCGTCGATGTGGGAGGATCTGACCCGCGGCCGCAGGACCGAAATCGACTACCTCAACGGAGAGATCGTCCGCCTGGCGGACGAGACCGGCCAGGCGGCGCCGGTCAACGCCGCGATTTGTCGGCTGGTACGGGACGCGGAAGCCGCGCAGGCCTCGCCGCAACTGTCCGCGGCCGCGCTGCTCACGGCTATCGGGGTCGCCTGATCCACCAGTTCCTCGCGCGACATCCCCTGTTCAAGTTGAGCTGCTAGGCTGATCGCATGCGCAGACGCACCAAGATCGTGGCGACGCTGGGACCGGCGACCGACGCTCCGGGCCGGATCGAGGAGCTCGTGCTCGCCGGAATGAATGTCGCGAGAATCAACACGTCCCATTCCGGCCACGACGAGCATCGCCGTCGTATCGACGCGGTGCGGGCCGCCGCCGAGGCCACCGGTCGGGAGGTCGCCATTCTGGTCGACCTGCAGGGTCCGAAGATTCGCATCGAAGGCTTCGCGGACGGGCCGGTTCATCTGGATGACGGTGCCCGGTTCTCGCTGGACACCGCACTGGCGCCGGATGCCGGGAGCGTGGAGCGGGTCGGCATCAGCTATCCGGAACTGGTTGACGACGTCAGCCCCGGTGATGCGCTGCTGCTCAACGACGGCGTGATCCGCCTGGAAGTGGAGGCCATCGAAGGCACGGCCGTGCATTGCCGCGTGGTCTCCGGTGGCTGGTTGTCGGATCGCAAGGGGATTAACCGGCTTGGTGGCGGCCTGTCCGCCGACGCGCTGACGGCCAAGGACCGAGAGGATGTCCGCTTCGCCGCGGACGTCGGTGCGGATTTCATCGCGGTGTCGTTCCCGCGTTCGGCCAAGGACATCGAGACCGCGCGGGCCTTGTGCGAGGCGCATGGTCTGGATGCGCACCTGATCGCCAAGATCGAGCGCGCGGAAGCGGTGGACGATCTGGAAGCCATCACCGAAGCCTCGGACGGGGTCATGGTCGCCCGCGGCGATCTCGGCGTGGAAATCGGTGACGCCGAACTGCCGGCGGTGCAGAAGCGCCTGATCGCGCTGGCACGGGATCTCAACCGCGTGGTCATCACCGCGACGCAGATGATGGAGTCCATGATCAATCAGCCGATTCCGACGCGCGCGGAAGTGCTGGACGTGGCCAACGCGGTCATGGACGGGACCGATGCGGTGATGCTGTCCGCCGAGACCGCGGCCGGCAAGTATCCGGTGAAGGCGATCGAGGCCATGGTGCGAGTGTGTCTCGGCGCCGAGAAGCATCTGGTGGCGACGCGCCGCAGATCCACGGCGCAGGATCATTTCGCCCGCACCGACGAGGCGATTGCGATGGCGACGATGTACACCGCGCGGCACATGCACGCGCAGGCCATCATCTCGCTGACCGAATCCGGCGCGACCGCGCGGATGATGTCGCGGCAGGACATCGGCATTCCGATTTTCGCCCTCACGCGCTTCGAGACGACACGCCGGCGCATGTGTCTTTGTCGCGGGGTCTACCCCGTGCAGTTCGATGCGACGAATCTGGATTCCTCGCTCAAGCCGATTCGCGAGGCGATCAACTGCCTGCTGGATCGTGAACTGATCGTCGAGGGCGATCGCGTGCTGATTACCAAGGGCGATTTCACCGGCCCGGGTGGCACCAACGCCCTGAAGATCGTCACGGTCGGAGAGTACTGACCGGAACTCGCGGGTTACGGCTCGTCGAAACGGCCGTCCGCGAGGAATTGAAGCGTCAGTCCGATTGCGGCGTCATCCCGCATGATGAACGTGTGCGAGGCGGGGACGGTGCGAAACCCGGCCATCCCGTCCAGCCGGGCGCTGTCCACCGAGACTTTGCCGTCATCGGCGCCGGGTATCCAGCGGGAGAACAGCGGGTTCAGGCTGCGGTCGCCGGTGATGACCGCGAACTCGAAGCCGGGTTCGCCGAGCCGGGCGGGCAGTGCCGACTCGTCGGTGCCCAGCGAGACGCCGGCGGGACCATTCCACCAGCGGAACAGCCACCAGTCGCCCAGGCGGTCGACCAGTTCGCTGCCGTGGTTGGGCGGACTGAGCATGACGACGCGGCCGATGTCGGGGGCGTCATCGTGCTCGGCCAGCACGCGAACGAGAATGCCCCCCATGGAATGGGTGACGAAGTCGATCGCCGCGTCGGAGTCATTGGCGCAATCGCGAATCGCCGGCAGGACATGGTCCTCGACCAGTGCCTGGACCGTGGCCTTGGTGGACGGATAGTCGAGATTGCAGACGCGGCGGCCGGCGTCCTCCAGCGTCGCCGCGATCGGCCGCATTGAACGCGCCGTGCGGGCCAGTCCGTGCAGCAGCACGACCGGGCGGTTCCCGGCCGGCGAGGTTTGCGTGTGACCCGGCAGCGGCGCGAGCAGGCCTAGCGCGACGAGCGTCGCGAAGGCCGTCCTACAGATGCAGCCCGCATTCGGTCTTGGGCTTGCCGATCCAGCGCCCGGCACGGCCGTCACCCTTGACGGTGCAATGCGTGCAGCCGATCGACTGGTAGCCCTCGGCCACCAGGGGATGGAACGGCAGGCCGTGATCCCGGATGTATGCCTCACGCTGCTCCTTGGTCACGTCGATCATCGGGTTGAACTTGATGATGCCTCGACGCTCTTCAAAAATCGCCATGTCGGAGCGGTGATCGGTCTGCCAGCGCATCAGGCTGGAAATCCACAGGTGGTAGTTCGGCTTGATCGCCTCCAGCGGCTCGACCTTGTTGATCGAGCAGCAGAAGTCGGGATCGTGGCTCCAGGTCTTGTCCTTGCGCGTGAACTCATGCTTCCAGTCCTCCGCGCGCAGCGCTCGCACCTTGAGGCCGTACTCGGCGCTGAGGAATTCCCGGTACGAGATGGTTTCCTGGAAGTGGTAGCCGGTGTCGATGAACGAGATTTCCTGGTCCGGACGGATGCTGGAGATGATGTGCAGGAAATAGGCGGAGGTCGCGGCGAACGACGAGGTGACCAGAACCTTGTCCGGCGCGAAGTCGTCGTAGACCCGGCGGATTCGCTCGCCGAAATCCAGTGGCTCGTAGGCGGCATTCAGCGCGGCGATCTGGTTCGGGTCCAGACCGGCTGAATTGCCGACCGTGCTGTCGTCGGTCACGTCGGTGTATTGATCGGCGAACGCGGTTTGCATGATGCAATCCCATTCCAGCGGGCCACGCAGTGTAGGGGCGGGGGCAGCCGGTCACCAGCGCGGTGACCGCTTTGGAATAAGGAAAGAAGGCCGGCAACCGCTATTCGAAGACCCGCATCGACGTGAGATTGGGGTCGGCCGTGATCTGGGCCTCGGTGTAGCGCCAGGGAATCCACTCCTTGGCGGAATACGCTTCGGTCATGTTCTGGAAGTATGGCGAGGCCGGATCGGTGGACTGGGAATAGGTGACGAAGCCCTCGGCGACCGGGTCTCCGTTGTCGTCCCAGGTCACGGTCTGGATATAGCTGTTGCCATAGGTCACGGGGTAGCGGCCGTCGACCAGATTGCCGCGTGCGGCAATGGTGAACGCGCCTTCGAAGCCGTTGCCGCCGAAGACCGGAATCGGATCCTGCGGGTCGTGCACGCCGGAGACCTGCAGCGTCCCCAGCGGGGCATCCAGCGCGACGCCCGCGGCGTCCAGCGCCTCCACCGCGTCGGCGAAGGCCAGCACCACCTCGGCGTTGAGCGTGTTCAGCGAATTTGGCGTGTTGACCGGGTCGTCGGTCGAGAACGGGCTGAGCCACAGCGGCAGGGTCGCGTCGTCCGCCCGCTTCCAGAACTCGCGCCAGATGTGTCCGCCCACCGAGTCCAGGTTTAGCGAACCGTCCCAGGTTTCCAGGATCGCGCAGGCGTCGGAAATGTCGACGGTACTCAGCGAGGACGACAGCAGCGTACCGAGCGGGCAGATGTCATCGAGGACCGCCTGGCGGGCCAGACGTTCGGTCAGCACCGCGCTGGACAGCACGATGTCCTGGAGCTGCTCCAGATCGGCGAAACCGGTTCCCGGGCGTCCGTCGCTGCCGTCGAGCCGATCCTGGACCTGCTGGATGCACAGGCGTGTGCGCAGGCTGCGTTCGGTTTCCTCGTCGCCGATGATGGCGGCGTAACCGGTCAGCGGCTCGTCGGGATGGGTGAGCCAGTAGCTGTCGTTGCAGTTGTGCACCCAGTCGTCGCGGAGTAGCGATGGCAGGTTGCCCGCGCCGAAAATGCCGGGCACGGGGGCGTCGGCATCGCTGTCCCAGTCGCACTCGGAACTGGAGCCCCGGAGCACGGGCAGGCCGGGCATCAGGGCGCCGACCACCGGGCCAAGCACGCTCTGGCATTCGGTGACCTTGCTGTCCGGCACGTTGGGCACCACGGTGATGTCGGCGTAGTACGCCGGCTGGTTCGGTCCGGTGGCGGCGGTGTTGACCCAGGGAATGCCCAGAATGTCACGCTGCTTTGCCATGAAATCGTCCAGCGACTCCGCCCGGTTCCAGGCGAAGAACTGATTGATCAGCCGCGTGTTCTCCGCATTCGCGTCGCGCAGGGTGTAGGCCCGGACGACATCCCAGCCCAGCACCGGGATGCCGGATACGCTCAGGCTCATCATCGGGCCGTAGTGGCTGCGGTAGAGCGTACGGGTCTCCTCCGTCACGCTGCCATCGTCTTCCAGCACCTCGATCGTGTAGGTTTCGGAGGCCATCTCCACCGGCTGGCCATCGAACAGGTAGCTGGTCGGGTCGCCAGGCACCAGCGTCAGCTCGTAGAGCCCGAACCGATAGGCGGTGGACACCGTGTGGCTCCAGGCGACGTTGCGGTTGAAGCCGATCAGCGCCGCCGGCACGCCGTAAAGTGATGCCCCCATGATGTCGAGCTCGCCCGGGATGGTCATGTGCGCCTGGTACAGCCGCTCGGTGCCCTCCCAGGGGAAATGCGGGTTGCCGAACAGCATGGACTGTCCGGTCTGGGTCGCCTCGCCGGACAGTGCGTACATGTTGCTGCCGATCGGCAGTCCGTCCTGCATCGGGAAGCGGTCGCGATCCACCGCGACCGCCGCCGCGGTGGCGCCGGGCAGCGGAGGCTGCGCCGCGCCGATTTCCGTGACCAGAGCGGAAGAACTGGCGATGACGGCGAGCCGGAAATAGCGGCGATAGACATCGTCGGAGGTCAGTTCCGTCAGCCACTCGGCATCGCGACAGGCCAGGTGCCGTCCCGGATGCTCGCCGTTCTTCAGCTCGCGCACGTAGCGTGAGTAGCCGGCGGCGAATCCGGCGGTGGCAGCGGCCGCCTGCGGCGATGCGTCCTCCCGCAGCGCGGCGACGCGATCACTGGTCGCCACATGCCGCCAGAAGAAGTCGGAATCGACATTGTTCGAGGTGTTGCCGTTGGCCGGGATGCTGTAGGTGCCGCTGCGACCGAAGTACTTCGCGCGCTGGCCCAGCGTGGTGATCATGTCCTCCGCCAGCACACAGACATTGTCCTGGGCATGGACGTATCCGTAGCCGTAGCCGACATCGCCGTAGTCTTCACCGCGGATATGTGGAACGCCGTAGGAATCACGCCGGATAGTGGCGTCGTAGGTGGGTGGTGAGCCGGTGGGCGGCGTATTTCCGCCATCGGCACCGAACCGCTGACCATTGCCGCAACCGGCCGTGAGCAACAGCGCGCAAGCGGCCAGGCCGGCCGCGATGCTGGACTTCCCCATCTGTCTCCTCCCGCTCGCGGTCGTGACGCCGCGTCGCTTTCGTTGTTATGCGGTCCGGTGAGGACCGTGTGCGGGATATCGTACTCGATCGCCCCGACGGGCAAAAAAAATGGCGGACCGTGCGTTTGCAGCAGTCCGCCAACATGCGGTTGGTACCACCCCTTTCGGCTCCCCAGCCGTCTGGATGGCGTCTACCTTGCACAAGTCGATGTCAAACGGACGTCAAGCCCGGATGAGGAAATTGCGAAGTGCGCCTCAACGGCATCTTTCGGCCGACGAACGTGATCCCTGATCGGGAAATCCGCCGTGGTGACTGCCGAAACGGACCGGAATCGACTAGGGTATGCGGCCTCTCAATCCGATTTGGCGCAGAGCATCGACCATGGCACAGGAACCAGAACTGCCGGAATTCAAGCTGGACGAGGCCGACCTCTATCGCGAGGACGTTTTCACCGATCGCAAGGCCGGCACCATCCGGCGGATGACGCCGGTGACGGCCACCGGCGAGGATGACAGCTCGCGGCCGGTCATGTTCGAAGGTCAGGCCAGCGTGCTGACGCCGGGCGGCGCCCTGCCGCTGAACTTCGAACTGCCCGGTCCGACATTCGAGGATGCGCTTGCCCAGTATCCCGACGCGGCGCGGGCGGCGCTGGAGCAGACCATCGAGGACATCAACCGGATGCGCCGGGAGCAACAGTCCTCCATCGTCGTTCCGGGTCAGCAGGCACCGTCGCCGGGTTTGATCGACCCGAGCGGTGGACGCGGCGGGTCCTTCCGATAGCGGCGCAGAGTCGCCGAGCATGAAAAAGCGCGCCGGGGCCTGAAGCCCGGGCGCGCTCTGATCGGGACGCGTTTCCCTCAGTAGCCGCTGCCGCCGAATTGCAGGTCGAGTCCGATCGCGGCGAGATCGACATCAACATCGTCCAGCGCATAGCGCTCGTAGCCGATGTTCAGCGCGACGACTTCACCCAGCGGCAGGTTGGCGCCGACGCCATAGAAGACATCTTCGCCGTCGGTTTCACGCGATACGCTGCCCACGGCGCCTTCGGCGGTGGCTTCGGCATCCCAGAACAGCTCACCGAGCTTGCCGTACAGCGAGGCGCGTTCACCCAGCGGGATGTACAGCACGCCGGCCAGTGTCAGGCCATCGGCGGTGTAGTCCACCGCGCCATCCTCGTAGTCGCCAAAGTCCACGTAGCCGCCTTCGATGCCGATCACCGGCGCGAAACGGCCGCCTACACGCAGACGATAACTGGTGCGGCTGTCCTCGACATTGTCGTCATCTTCGGGAAAATCCTCCGATTCGACACGGAAATAGCCGATATCGGCGCCCACATAACCGTAGGGGTCGAAGTCGGTTTGAGCCAGTGCGGCGGGCGCGCAGAGCGTGGCGGCCAGTCCGGTGGCACAGGCGGTCTTGAACATCATGTTCATGGATTGCTCCTTGTTTTCGGAAATGAATCGGGGTGGCGGCTCGACGCGTCCGGCGTCGAGCCGCGAATAGGTGCCCGGCTCAAGGGGCGCAGGAGCCGGGCTGGTGACTGGCTGCGGGGAAGGAAGCGGGGGCGGACAGCCAGTCGGACTCAGGTCGGGGTCCGGTTCAGGACATCTCGACCGTGAGTTTGTTGACGACGTCGGTGACGCCATCGGTGTTCATCGCGATCTGCGTGGCGAGATCGGATTCAACCGGCGTGTCGACCTGACCGCTCAGCGTGACCACCGAATCGCGGGTGTCGACATCGATGGTCAGTCCGCTGGTGACATCGTTGGAGAGCAGCCGGGTCTTCACCGCGGCGGTCGTGCTGGCATCGTCAACGGCCTCGCCGACGCTGCGCTCGGCTTCTTCCTCGGCGCCGGCCTTGATGTTGATCTTGTTGTCGACATCGGTGATCGGGTCAATGCCGGCGGCGATCTCGATGGCCAGCGCGCGCTGCGCCTCCGTTTCCACGGTGCCTCCGATCGTCGCCTTCTGGTTGGTCACGTCAACGCTGAGATCAAACGGATTCAGGTTGCGGTTGATCGTGTAGGCGGTGACCAGACGACCCTCCAGGAATGCGTCGTATGCGGCGCCGCTGAGGCTTTGCTGTTCATCGGCGGAACCGCCGGTTGATTCGGCCGCGGCGGTCCTGATCAGCGGGTGATCGGCGGTGGCCGGGGCGGCGATCAGCGCCATCGGCGCCAGACTCAGGCCCGCGACCGCGAGACCGCGGCGAATCCGGCGGGCCGATTCGTGGGCATGTAGAGAATTCTGCTGTTTCATCTGCATCGTCCTTGGATGTTGGATGAGACGCCGAGTGTTCGTCTCGGCACCATCCATCAGCGCAACGCCGATGCCAGATGATTCAAGTCATTGAAAACAATGGAAAATGTCGTGCTGCCCAGGGTTTTCTGCCATGCCGGAGGGTGACCGGGCCCGGATTTCTGTTGCCAGCGGGCAACGCCATGCCCGTCGCTAGATGCCAAGTCATTGATTTTAATGGAAACGCCATGTCGTCGCAGCGCGACATGGCGTTCAGTCAGCGCTGAACGGCGCGGTGCTCACGGCTTGTCGAACACCACGGCGGTTTGCCGGCTGATCACCGCCAGCTGGCCATCCGGGCGCCACATCCGGGCATCGGCCTGCACGAATCCGTTGGCCGCGCCCTGCGTGTTCACCTCGTAAAACCACCAGTCATCGCCGGCGGCAGGGACACCCGGATCAATCAGGTCCAGCGACCAGGTCAGCGAACTCCCCGGCGCGGGGCGCTTGAGCATGGGCAGGACGCTGGGCGGCCACACGTCGAGCAGGCCGATCAGCGCGGCTTCGTCGTCACCGGCGGGCTCCTTGTGCCGGCACCAGCCGGAAAAGTCGGGTTGATCCGCGCCGGAGAACGGCACCTGACCACCGGTCAAGCCGAGCACGAAATGGCGCAGGAACACCGGGGTCACGCCGGGGATGTCCGGCAGTATCAAGGCCTTGTCGGGCGGTGGCGCATCCGGCCGCGGTGCGCCGGGTACGACGACGCCGGATTCGCGCGGCGCTCCGAAGCTGGCGTTGGCCGTCGCGCAGACCTGGCCGTTCTGCTCCAGGCGGGCCTCGGCCTGCGTGACCGATTTGCCCTGCCGCAACACGGTCGCCGTGACCGTTGCGGCCTCCGGGGCGACCGGCCCGACGAAGGCGACGGTCATCGCCCGCAGCAGTCGGTCGGCCGGAACGTGCCCGCGCATGGTCTTGTACAACGCGGCGCCGATCAGACCACCGTAGATCGCGCGACCCTGCCCCCAGTCCTCGGTGAACCGGAAGGTCTGCCGGGCGGACGGGTCCGGGCCGCCCAGCAGGGCGGCAAAGCTGGTGTCGGTCATGCGCGTGGTCCTAGCGGGCGCGTTTCAGCGCGGACTGGTCGAAGTCGCGATCATCCAGGCCTTCCTGGAAGGCATAGTTGGCGAAGGTCAGCGTCGTCGACTTGCCGGTCTGGTGATTGACCATCTCCATCCGGCCCGGGCGCCAGTACTCGTCCAGGTACTCGTCAAACTCATGCATGGTCAGCGTCTTGAGGTGCGAGTTCTTGCGGTCGTAGAACTCGATCTTGCGGACGCGGTACTCCGCCTGGTCCAGCCAGGCCACCTGCTTGGTGTAGCCGGAGTTCTCGTCGGTCGGGAAGCGCTCGATCACGAACACCTTTTCGCCATCGAGTTCCTCTTCGCGAAGAAAGTTGTAGGTGTATTTCTCCACCTCCTGCGAGGACAGATCCTCGTAGGCGAACTCGCTGCCCATGAATGGACCGGACTTGTTGCTGGAGGCGATGCGCTTCACGCGCTTGAGCGCCGGCAGGTAAAGCCACTGGTCGTCGTCGCCGGTCTTGTGCGAATAGGTGAGCAGCGCGGTGCCGCGAACGTCGCGAGGCTGGTCGAAGATGATCATCGACTTGTCACCGTCGTCCTCGACTTCGAGCGCCCGTGAACGCATTTCGCGGACGGATTCGTCGCCGTTCTTGTTGCGCAGTGTCATGGTCAGGTCGACCACGGAGTCGCTCCAGCCGGTGTCGCGCCGGTCGGCCTCCTGGGCGATCTCGAGACCGCGCTGGGCAGCGTCCTGCGCATGGACCGGCAATGCGGCGCCGATGGCAAGGGCGCCGAGCCAGCTGAATTTAGTGAGCGTATGCATGGGTGTCCTCCTCGGGAGTTTCTGAAGTCGGTGCGCGCTCGCGATCCACCAGCAGGAGCAGGACCGGGAGCAGGAAGAAGTCCGCGATCAGGGCGCAGATGATAGCGATCGAGGTGAGCTGCGCCATGCCGCTGTTGGGCAGAAACGCGCTTTGCGCGAGCACGGCGAATCCGGCGACCAGAATCAGGCTGGTGGTGGTGAGCGCCGTGCCCACGGTGCGGAAGCTGTAGACGATGGCTTCCTGAGGCGACTGTCCCAGCTCGCGGCGGGCGCGCAGGTATTTCGACAGGAAATGGATGGTGTCATCGACGACGATGCCCACCGTCATGCCCAGCACGATGGCCATGGTGAAGTTGATCTTGCCGTCAATGATGCCCCACAGCCCGAACGCCAGACCCAGCGGGACGAGGTTCGGGACCAGCGACAACAGACCCATCTTCCAGCTGCGCAGCGCGAGGATGAGCAGGAAGCTGATGCCGATCAGCGCCACCGGCATGCCGATGAACATGCTCTTGATATTGCGATCGGCGATGTAGGCAAACATCACCGCGGGCGACACGCCGATGGTTTCCAGGCCGGGGGCGTTGGTCTCCAGCCAGGCATAGGCATCGGCCACCATCTTGCGGGTCGCGACGGCGTCCAGGTGCTCGTAGGCGACGAAGAACCGGGTCGCCGACTTGTCCAGGTTGATCTGGTTGCCGAGATCCAGCCCGAACGGCAGCGAAAACTCGTACAGCAGCAGATACTGCGCGGCGAGCTCCGGATCATCCGGAATCCGGTAGTACGCGGGATCGTCGCCGTGCATGTTCTTGTTCAGGCGCTTGAAGATGTCCGACACGCTGGCGACGTGCTTGACCCGCGGGTCTTCCATCCACCATTGCTTGAACGCGTCGAGCTGCTTCAGGTATTCGGGGTTGGTGACACCGCCCGTGCCCTCGGGTGACTCCAGGTCGAATTCCATGGTGTAGAGGCCGGTGATGTTCTCGGCCACCCAGTCGGTGTCCGTGCGGAACTTCACGCTGGTGTCGAAGTAGTGCACGAAGGTTTCGTTGGCCTGGTTCTGCGGAACCAGGGCGCATAGCAGCACGGTGACCGCGACGCTGCCGATCAGCACCGGCACGCGGCGGTTCACCACGAAACGCCCGAGGCCCTCCATGCTCCTGGACAGCCCGCCGGAGTGCCGGGGCACACGGACGCGCAGCAGCACCATCACCGCGGGCAGCAGGCTGACTGACAGCAGCCAGGCGACGATCACACCCATGGCGACGATGTTGCCCAGGTCGCGCAGCGGCGGGCTGTCGGCGAAATTGATCGACAGGAATCCCAGTGCGGTGGTGACCGAGGTGAGCAGAATCGGCATGAAGTTCACGCGCAACGAGTCGACCAGCGCGTCATGCTTGCTGCGGCCCTCGCGCATGTTGGCGAACATCGACACGAGCACGTGAATCGAATCCGCCACGGCCAGCGTGGACACGATCAGCGGTGCCGAGATCGACGGCGGGGTGAAATGAATGCCCGCGAACGCCGTGAGCCCGACCGACGCCATCATCGACGTCATGATGACGGCCAGCGTCGCGATCGTGCCGACGATCGAGCGCAGCAGCACCCAGGTGATGACGATGATCACCAGATACATCAGCGGGATCAGTGACGCGACGTCCTGCTGGCTGGCTTCGGAGAACGACACCGACATGAAGTTGCTGCCGGTGAGGTAGATGTTGTGGTCCGGGTATTTCTCCAGCATCTCGTCGCGCAGGGCGCGAACCTCGGCGGCGACCTCCTCGACTTCGGAGTCATCAAGCGCCGGCAGCTGGTGGATCACGTTGACCGCGACCGCATGGCCCGATTCGGAGGTCAGCCGGCCGATGAGCAGTGGCTCGTTGACGGCGATCTCGCGGATGCGAGCCAGCTCTTCATCGCTGAGTGACGCGGCGTTTTCCACCAACGGGGCGACCAGCAGATCATCGCCCTCGGCCTCGGTGTGCTGATAGTTGGTCACCGAATCCACGCGCAGCGAGTACACCAGACCCCAGGCCCGGTCCGTAAGCTCCTCGGCCAGCGCCAGGGTGTCGCGGTTGAAGGCGTTGTCGGTGGTCGTGGGCTCGATGACGATCAGCGAGTTGTCGTTCTTGGTGTAGCGATCCTGAACCTGATCAAAGGCCTGCAGCTGCGGATTGCCCGGGCCGAAGTACACCCGGTAGTCCTTGCTCATCGCCAGTTTCGGGCCGGGCGTTCCGGCGACCGTGGCGACCATCGGGTAGCTGAATGCGGCGACGGCGATCAGTGAGAGCAGCAGCGTGAGCCAGGGGTGATTCGTCACCCACCGTCCGTAGGCCATTACCCCCCGGTCCAGCTTCGACATGTCTTGTGGTGCGTTCATAACGATCCCCAAACGATGAATGCGTATTCGGTGGCGGCGCGCTTCAGGCGCGCATGGATTCCAGGAACAGCACCAGCCCGCGATGGCTGGCGCGGAACTGCTCATGACAGCGCGAGGCCTTGGCGATGGCCCACATGCCCTCGATGGCGCTGATGACGAACACGGCGATGTCTTCCGGGTCCACGTCGGTGCGTCCCTCGCCGATGGCCTGCGACTTGCGCACGCTTTCCATCAGGCCGCGCTTCCACTCGAAGAAAATGTCGAACAGCGGCTGCTGGAACGCCGGCTCGCTGCCGGCCAGTTCCTGCACGAGATTGGCGAACGGACAGCCCAGCGCGAGCATGTCGTCATCCACCGTGTCCGCGTGCGCGCTGACGTGATCAATCGCCGCCTGGAGGGGGCGGTCGGATTCCAGCATCGGCCGCCAGCGGGTCTCGATCCAGGGCCGGACCACTTCGTCGATGACCGCCAGCCCCAACGCCTGCTTGTTGCGAAAATGATGGTAGAGCGCGCCCTTGGTGACGTCCGTCGCCCGCAGAATCTGATCCAGGCTGGAGGCGTGATAGCCATAGCGGTGAATTTCGGCGAATGCCGCGTCCAGCAGGCGCTGGCGCGTGGCATCGGGCTGACGTCGTGTGGGGGTTGGGCTCATGGGCTTGCTCGGATGTGGGCGGCGTTGCGTGGCCGCTCTCAATAGGCCGTCGACGAGGGCGTAAACTGTCGGTCCGGCGTGCCGGTCACGGTGTGGTTTCCAGCCTTGCCGGCGGCTGCACGCGCGTTGATCGGCAACAGCATCGCAGCGGGTTCGATCCGAGCTCCCGGCGCGATGACACCATGTGGCAACCTGGCTTTGAGTGACTTTGACAGCATCGATTCCTCGCCTTCCGGCGATTACATACCGACCAGTATGTACGTAGATGTCGCAGCGTCAAGCGGCAGCCACCGGGCCCGAGCCATGACCCGATGAGCGGCTGGCTTGCCGGATTCGGGTCCACCGAGTGGATTCTGATCGCCGTGGCCTTTGCCTCGGCCACGCTTTCCGGCATCGCCGGTGCGGGCGGCGGAACGATCCTGATCGGCGCGATCTACGCCGCCGGCATGCCACCGGTGGTGGCGGTGCCGCTGCATGCGGCCGTGCAGATGGTGTCCAACGCCAGCCGTGTCGTTGCCTATCTGCCGCATGTGCGCTGGTCGGCCGCGCTGACGTTCTGCCTGGGGGCGTTGCCGGCGCCGTTTGTGGTCGCGCCGCTGGTGTCGATGGTCAACCCCGACTACGTCAGGCTGCTGATGGCGGCGTTCATCCTGTGGACGCTGTTGCCGCGCAGCGCTCACGCGGTCGCGCTGTCCGACCGGGCGGCGATGACCACCGCGGGCGTGCTCAACGGCGGAGTGGGCGCGGTGGTTGGCGCCACCGGCTTGTTGATTGGTCCGTTCTTCCTGCGTCCGCAATGGGCGAAGGAAACGACCATCGGCACGCTGGCGCTTTGCCAGTCACTGGGCCATGCCTTCAAGGTGACGGCGTTCGCGACCGTGGGTTTCGTGGTGCTGGATCAGGCGCTGCTGATGGGCGGCATGATCCTGGGCGTGATCGGCGGCACCGCGCTGGGCCGCGCGCTGCATCACCTGGTGAAGGAAAACACGTTTCGGCCCCTGTTTCGCGGCATTCTGGCCGTGCTTGCGATCAAACTGGTCTGGGACGCGGGGCGGCGTTTGCTGGGTTCGTGATTGACCGCCGTGACAGGGCCTGGAACGAGGGGGGTGCTTGTCAGATGCGGAAACACCGCGTTTACTTGAACGATCGTTCGGAGCGTTCGACTGGCGTCGAACCGAACGGCCTCATTCAAACCGAGCCGAGGACAATGTTGATGGGCTCGCGCCGCAGGGTCGCCACCTGACGCCGGCCGCACCCCGTCGATCGCCCTCGGCGAGATGACCCTGATGAAGAATCCACCCCACGTCCTGCATCGCGATCTCGCCCACGCGCCCGATTACGCGACCTGGCGGGAAATCGCGCTCGAACTGGACCATCGCGACGGCAACGACATCTGGCGGGCCGAGGATGCCTGCGAGGGCTACGATCACTGGCTGATCAAGGAGCGGCTGCTCGAGGTGCGGCGGATGCGCCGCGAGCAGGATGTGCGCCGGCTGGTATTCCGGTTGCACGAGGGCCTGCACGGCAACCTCGGCAACATGGCCAATCCCGCGCTCTACAGCCACTGCCGGGTCGGTACCAAGCGGCTGATTACCGAGTACGTCGAGGAAGTCTCCAAGGCGTTGATGTGGATCTGCGACACCGAGTTTGAGCACTTCGGTTTCGAGGACAAGATCCTGTTCTTCAAGCGCACCGGGGTGTCGTTCGGACGCTCCGCGCTGATGTTGTCCGGCGGCGCGACGCTGGGGATGTTCCACTTTGGCGTGATCAAGGCGCTGCATGAGCAGGGCCTGCTGCCACGCGTGATCTCCGGCTCGTCCGCGGGTTCCATTGTCGCCAGCGGCGTGTCGACCCGCACCGATGAGGAGATCGCCGCATCCTACGATCTGGACTCGCTGAACCTCGATGCCTGGCAGAAGCTGGACTTCCGCACCGCGGTCAACGGCCGCGCCCTGATGAATCCCGAGGTGCTGGCCCAGTGTCTGCTCTCCAACATCGGCGACGCGACCTTCGAGGAGGCCTTCGAGCGCACCGGGCGCATTCTCGACATCACCGTGTCACCGGCCGAGCGCCACCAGCACGGTCGCCTGCTGAACTACCTGACCTCGCCCAACGTCTTGATTTACAAGGCCTCCCAGGCCAGTTGCTCGGTGCCCGGGCTGTTTCCGCCGGTGAAACTCAAGGCGCGCGAGTACGAGGGCGATGTGGTCGACTACATGCCCAGCAAGCGCTGGGTGGACGGCTCGCTGTCCAGCGACCTGCCGATGCTGCGACTGGCGCGCCTGCACAACGTGAATCACTACATCGTCAGCCAGACCAACCCGCACGTGGTCCCGTTCCTGGCCAAGGACGACGCCACCGGGCTGCTGCCCTTTGCCCGGGACTGGCTGATGACCAGCGGCCGGCAGACCATCGATCTGGCGCGGCAGCATTTCCAGAATCGCGGCTTCGGGCGCGTCGTGCGGCAGATCCACGCGCTGACCAACCAGCGCTACACCGGTGACGTGACGATTCTTCCGCACTACACGCCCAAGAAGCTGATGCGCGCGCTCGCGAATCCGACCATGGAAGAGATGGCGCGCTACGTGAACGATGGCGAGCGCGCGACCTGGCCGACGATCGAGCGCGTGCGCATCCAGACGACGATCAGCCGAACCTTCGAGGAATGCCTGATCCGCCTCAAGGCGCGCCGATTCGGCCGGCGGCGGGATGATGCGCCGATGCGGGTGACGCGCACCTAGCCTGGGTCAGCGTCCGGAGCGCTCGCCGCTCCGCCGACGGAAGCGCCGGTGGTACCAGTGTTCGGTCGAATCCAGCCACCGCGCGCAGCGGTGCGAAGCCTGGGCGATCAGCCCGAACCCGACGGCCAGCGCGAGCAGGCCCGGTCCCGGCGTGACCAGCATCACCAGACCGATCGGAATCAGCAGCAATGACAGCGTGAGATAAAGCGTGCGGACCCAGCGCCGCCGCAGTCGCGTGGCTCGCCACTCGTGGTAGGTCACGAAACGCTTGCCGGGTTTGGCCGCACCCAGCACCGCGGCGTGCTCGCGCAGGCCGCCGCCTCTTCGGGGGCTCTCCTCGCTCATGTCAGCCGCTTGCGATCATGCGGCACCAGTCGGTCCTGGCCGGAGCGGCGGATCGGCTTGACGTGTCCGGGGATGATGCGAGCCCAGGTCGGAAACCGGCGCAGGATGTGGAACACCAGCACGCGCACGATCTGGCGCCAGCCCTTCTGCCGCGGCACCGAATCACGCCGCACCCGGCGGCAGGCCGTGTC
Source organism: uncultured Salinisphaerales bacterium (assembly GCA_937896565.1). GTDB lineage: Bacteria > Pseudomonadota > Gammaproteobacteria > Nevskiales > OUC007 > Abyssibacter. The sequence continues at coordinate 11,642 of CALBOV010000343.1, read as the reverse complement.
CATCAGCGCAACCAACCGTTCGCGCAGCAGCATCGTGAACTCGCGATCGCGGATGAACAGGTTCGCCTCCAGGTTCAAGGCCAGGCTGAACGGATCGAGATTGCTGGAACCGACGGTGGCCCAGTCGCCATCGATGATCGCGACCTTGCCGTGCAGCGGTCGATCCATGTACTCGTGAATCTCGATGTCGGCGTTCAGAAGGTAGTCGTAAAGCGTTGCCGCCGCGTGACGCACGTAGAACTTGTCCGGCTCGCCCTGCAGGATCAGGCAGACACGCACCCCGCGCTGCGACGCCAGGCGCAGGGCTCGCAGGAACCGGTAGCCGGGGAAGAAGTAGGCGTTGGCGATGATGATCTCGCGCTTGGCCTCGGCGATGCCCTGGTAGTACCACTGCTCGATGGTCTGGTCGTGTTCGGCGTTGTCCCGCCAGACCAGCGCCACCTGCGCGTCGCGGGCGGGCTTGAGCGGGTTGGGGCGGTACCAGCGCAGACGTCGCAGCCATCCCCGGCGCGTTGGTTCGTGGGTCCGCCCGACCTGATCCCGACAGAAGCGATGCATCTCGTCCACCGCCGGCCCGGTGACTCGCACGGCGTAATCCTGCTTGGATTTCGGGCCGTGTTCGCGGACATGCTCCATCGAGTAGTTGATGCCGCCGATGTAGCCCACGGTGGCGTCGATGATGGTGAACTTGCGATGCAGCCGCCGAAACAGATTGGTCTGGAAGCCGAGCACGCTGCCACGAGGGTCGTAGACATGCAGGTTCACGCCGGCGTCGGTCAGTGTCTGGACGAAGTCGGCGGGAAGCTTCCCGGAGCCGAAGCCGTCGACCGTGATGTCGACCCGCACGCCGCGTTGCGCGGCGTCGATCACGGCCCGATGCAGTTGGTAGCCGATGTCGTCGTCGAACCAGATGAACGTCTCGATCAGCACTTCGTCGCGGGCGCGCTCGATGTCGGCCAGCACCCGCGGATAGAACATTTCACCGTTTTCCAGCAGTTCGATGGTGTTGCCATCGGTCCAGCGGCCGTTCGTCAAAGTTGAAGCTCCAGACTGAGCGGCGCGTGGTCGGACAGATGTGACCAGGGGGCGCCCGTGTGCGCCTCGGGGTGGCTGACCTCGAGATTGCGGACATACACCCGGTCCAGACGCAGCATCGGAAACTGCACCGGGAAGGTTCTCGCCGCCTGGCCGTAGGCCTTGATGAACACTTCCTGCAGGCCGGCGCGCTCCTGCAGCAGCGCATGGGCCTTTTCCCGCCAGTCGTTGAAGTCGCCGGCCACCAGCACTGGCGCGGCGTCGGGAATCTCCCGTTCGATCAGGTCGCAGAGCAAGTTGAGCTGCTTCATCCGCTGGCCGCCGGTCAGGCCAAGATGGGTGCAGATCACGTGTAGTTCGGCACCGGAGGTGGGGATCTCCAGCACGCTGTGCAGCAGGCCGCGGCGCTCGTGTTCGCGGGTCGAGACGTCGTGGTTCTCGTAGCGAAGAATCGGGAACTTGGACAGCAGTGCATTGCCGTGATGACCGGCCGGGTACACGGCGTTGCGGCCGTAGGCGAAATTCGACCAGATCGTGTCGGCGAGAAACTCGTATTGCGGACCTTCCGGCCAGGCCTCGTACCGCGTCGAGTGCTCCTGATGGTCGCCCAGCACTTCCTGGAGGCAGACCACATCGGCGCCGCTGCCGCGGATGGCCTCCCGCAGTTCGTGGAGGATGAACTTGCGATTGAAGGACGTGAAGCCCTTGTGCATGTTGAGGGTCAGGATCTTCATGCTCTGTCTTTGTCGGATTGTCGCCGGGCCATGTACAGCGCTGGGGAGAGCCCCACCGGCGAGGTTAGTCTGGCGGGCATCTGGTTCAGCCATCTTCGCCATGAATCTGCGACACCGTACCCGAGATGTCATCGTCCCGTTGCTGGCCTCGATTGGCCTGGGGGCGTGCAGCGTGATGCCGCCGGCGGATTTCCCGCGCATGGCGTCCGTCAATGTCGACCGCTTCATGGGCGGATGGTTCGTCATCGCCCATATTCCCCCGGGTGTCGTCGCCGATTCCTACAACAACATCGAGCGCTACTCGAGGGGCGACGGCAACGCGATTGATACCGTCTACACGTACCGGGAGGGCGGTTTCGATGGCGAGGCGAAACGGATGGAGCCGACCGGCTTCGTGCTGGAGGAGGGCAGCGGCGCCGAATGGGCCATGCAGTTCATCTGGCCGATCCGCATGGAATACACCATCGCCTACGTCGATCCCGACTACCGAACGACGATCGTCGCCCGGTCCAAGCGCGACTGGGTGTGGATCATGGCGCGCACGCCCGAGATCGACGATGCGACCTATGCCGATCTGGTGGAGCGTGTCGAGGCGCTGGGCTACGACGCCGGAGCATTGCGCAAGGTGCCGCAGCAGCCACTGGACCGGCGCGACGACGTGGATTTCGAGTTGCCCTAGCCCGTGGTGCGGAATTTCCGTCGGGCCAGGCTCTGCACGCCCCACAGGCCGCCGATGCAGACGACGGTGACCACCACCAGCAGCGCGATCTGCGTCGGATCCGGATGCTGGATCAGCTGGCGAATCTGGTGCCCGACCGCGGTCATCGCAATCAGGCTGGGCAGCAGGCCGATGAAGGTGCCCAGGGTATAGGTGATCCAGCCGATACCGGCAGCGCCCAGCACCACATTCACCACCGGATACGGCGCGAACGGGATCAGCCTCAGTACCGCCAGACCAACCAGTCCGCTGCGCTTGAGCATGTTGATCGTCTGTTCAAGCCGCCGGATGGACAGCCGCTCCAGCGGCTTGCGGCCGAACAGCCGGCCCAGCAGGTAGCCGGCCAGGGCGGCGACCATGCTGCCGTACAGCGCATAGGCGAATCCCCACCCGGCGCCCAGCGCCAGGATCATCGTCATGTTCAGCACCAGGGTCGGGAACAGCGTGGCATTGGCGACGAGGTAGAGCGCCATCACCGTCAGCGGCGCCCAGGGTGATTTCACCAAATCGCTCACCGCGTCGGCGAGGCGGTCCGGATCGGCGAATTCGGACAGCGGCGTCAGTCGCCAGAGCGCCGCGAGGCTGACGATTACCATCACCAGCATCGCAACGATGAGTACCGTCTTGCGCCGGACGGGAGCGCCCGAATTGGCGGAGTCCTGCGTCATTCATGACCGGAGCATAGGGGGACTCCATACCCTAACAGTTTCCCCGGGTATCGCCGCGCCCTGCGGTGATGTCGCCCGGTGCGGGCTGCGGTCGGCATTCGCATCCGCCAGACCCTTTGGCTAGGCTGTGGTGCGCGAGGGGACCGCAGGACAAGCAAGGAGCACGATGTGGAGATGAGCATCCATCCCATCGATATCGCGCTGATCGTCGGCTATTTCATGGTGGTGATCGGGATCGGGGTTTATGTCACCCGTCAGACCAAGAGCGGGGACGATCTGTTTCTTGCCGGCCGTGCGCTGGGCTTTGGTGTCATCGGTTTTTCGCTGTTCGCATCGAACATCTCCGCGCAGACGCTGATCGGTCTGGCGGGGGATGCGTACAAGACCGGCATCGCGGTCTCGGCCTATGAGTGGATGGCCGGGTTGATCCTGGTGTTTTCCGCGATTTTCGTGCTGCCGTTCTACATCCGCACCAAGATCTCGACGATTCCGGAGTTTCTCGAACACCGGTATGACAACCGGGTGCGACTCTATCTGTCGTGCATCACCATCTTCCTGTCCATTGTCGTGGACATGGCTGGCGGTCTGTACGCGGGATCGCTGGTGCTGGACAAGCTGTTCTTCCCCGGTTCCGGCGGTCAGCATCTGTTCTGGTTCTGCCTGGGGCTGGGCCTGTTCGCCGGCATCTACACGGCCGCCGGCGGCCTCAAGGCGGTGGTGCTCACCGACGTGTTGCAGGCGATCATCCTGATCATCGGCTCGGCGGCGATGGGGCTGATCATCTTCGACAAGTTCGACTGGTCCTGGGCCAAGGCCACGGCCCAGTTGCCGGAGGGGCATCTGTCCATGATCCGACCGGCCGACGACGACGTGCTGCCCTGGCCGGGCCTGCTGCTGGGCGTGCCGCTGATCGGCTTCTACTACTGGACGATGAATCAGTACATCATCCAGCGGGCGCTGGGCGCGAAGAATCTCGAGGCCGCGCGCGCCGGCGCGATGCTGGGCGGCGCGCTGAAGCTGTTGCCGCTGTTCATCATGATCCTGCCCGCCGCGTTCGCGATCTCGCTGTTTCCCGAGGTCGAGAACAAGGATCAGGTCTTTCCGACCATGGTCACCGAACTGCTTCCGGTCGGCGCGACCGGGCTGGTGCTTGCCGGCCTGATTGCCGCGATCATGTCTTCGGTCGACTCGACGCTGAATTCGGCGTCCACGCTAGTCACGCTGGATTTCATCAAGCCGCACAGGCCGGATCTGAGCCCGACGCAAACCGCCTTCGTCGGTCGGGTCTGCACCTTCGTGTTCATGGCGATCGCCATTGCCTGGGCGCCGCAGATCAAGGATTTTCCCGGTCTCTGGAACTACATCCAGTCCGCGTTCGCCTACATCACCACGCCCCTGGTCGCGATTTTCCTGACCGGCCTGTTCTGGAAGGGCGCGCATCCGCGGGCGGGGTTCTGGGCGCTGGTCCTGGGTCACCTGACCTCGGCCGTCCTGTTCGTGCTCGGGCCGGTTACCGGCATGATCGACGTGCATTTCACGATCATGGCCATCGTCCTGACGCTCTGGACCGCCGTGCTGCTGGTCGTGGTCTCGCTGCTGTTCGGCCAGGACTTCAAGCTGGCGTATCACATCACCTGGCCGCCGGATGAAAAATCGACTGACATGCGCCCGGGGGGCATCCTGTCGGACTACCGCCTGCAAGCCGCGGTGCTCGTCGTGGTGACGGTGCTCACGGTGCTGGCATTCTGGTGATCACAAGAACGACCCTGGGAGGAGCGGCATGAAGCTGATCGGAGCACCGGGAACGGTGAGCACGGCCCGCGTGGACTATTTCCTGGCCGAAAAGGGCCTGAAACCCGATACCGAGGTGATCGATCTGCGAGCGGCCCAGCACAAGACGCCCGAATACCGGGCCCGCGTCGCCAACGGTCGCACGCCTGCGCTGGAGCTGGATGACGGCACCATCCTCTGCGAGACCATGGCGATCTGTCGATACGTCGAGGCGTTGCATCCGGAGCCGGCGCTGTTCGGCGTAACGCCGCTGCAGCAGGGTCAGGTGGAGATGTGGAACCGGATCATGGAGTTCGAAGTGATGGTGCCGATGGCGATGTGCTTCCGGCATACCCACCCGGGCATGAAGCTCGCGGAGGACCAGGTGCCGGAGTGGGGCGAGAAGCAGCGCGTTGCGGCCACCAAGCGGCTCGCCCGGCTCGACAAGGCGCTGGCCGACCAGCTCTTCGTGGCCGGCGATGCGCTCACCGTTGCCGACATCACCGCCTATTGCGCGCTGCGGTTCTTCAAGCTCAGCGGATTCGCGCCGGCGGAGGATCAGCCGCACCTGCAGCGCTGGTACGACTTGATGGCGGAACGGCCGGCGGCTCGTGCCGCCTACGGGGAGAAGACCCGCTAGCCGGGCGGCGGGCCGCTATCGCTAGGGTTCCAGGCGGTCGGCGGTCCAGCCGCCGTCCGTCGCGCAAAAGCGGATCCGGTCGTGCAGGCGATTGTCGCGTCCCTGCCAGAATTCGATCGTCGACGGCCGCAGTCGATAGCCGCCCCAGAAGTCCGGGATCGGGACCGGTTCGTCGCCGAATTGTTCGGCGATGGCGGCGACACGGTCCTCAAGCATGGCCCGCTCGGCGACCGGCCGGGACTGGTGCGAGGCCCAGGCGCCGATCTGACTGCCGCGGGGGCGTTCCCGGAAGTAGGGCTCGGCGTCGGCTTGGGACATCCGGGTGACCGTCCCTTCCAGTCGGACCTGTCGCTGGAGCTTGTCCCACCAGAAGCACAGTGCTGCGGCCGGGTTTTCCGCCAGTTCGCGACCCTTGCGGCTCTCGTGGTTGGTGTAGAAGGCCACGGAGCCCTCGCCGATTTCGCGAACCAGCACGATGCGCGCGGAAGGTTGGCCGCCGGCTGACGTGGTGGCCAGACAGGCCGCGACCGGATCCAGCATGCCGGCGTTCCGGGCATCGTCGATCCAGTGAGCCAGCTGGGTCAGCGGGTTGGCGTCCAGCTGTTGAACGTCCAGGCCGGCCTGTTCGTGAAGCGTGTACTGAGCCATCGCGGCAAGTGATCCGTCGGTTGTGGATTTCCAGGTGCGAAACTATGCCGCAGCAAGCGTCGGCCTGTCCGCCCGATGGCGATCAGGATGCCCGCGCGGGGCGGCCTTGTCGCCGGTCGTCCGGCGCATGACGGTGCGTCTTCTGCCGGTACATGCGGCGGTCGGCCGCGCAGATCAGGTCCTGTTCGTTGTCGCCGTCTCGCGGCGCGATGGCGTGACCGACCGAACCGCGAATGAGGATCGCCGTGCCATTGAAGGTGACCGGACGATCGAACACGGACCGGAAGCGATCCAGCGCGACCTCCGGGTCGCGGTCGCGCAATCCGGCCAGATAGATCGCGAACTCGTCGCCGCCCCAGCGCGCGGCGACATCGCCGCCGTGGCAGAGGCCGACCAGCCGTCTCGCGATCTCGGAGAGCACCGCGTCGCCAGCGCGATGTCCCATGCTGTCGTTGATCTGCTTGAACCCGTCGAGATCGACGAAGACGACGGTAAAGCCCGGGTCGTTGTTCAGCCTGACCCGCTCCAGGCCGTGACGGATGTGTTCGTTGAGCCGGCGCCGGTTCGCCAGGCCGGTCAGGGCATCCTGGCGGGACAGGCGGATCAGGTCGTCGTGATGACGCAGCGCCATGTACAGGCTGAAGGCCAGCGACGCCGCCAGCAACAGTCCGAAGCCGCGTATCAGGCCGACAATGACCGGAATGCGTGGGTCGGAAGCGGGTTGGGCGACGTACTGCCAGTCGTGGTCGGAGACCAGCATCGGATTGTCGCTGTTGTCGAACAGCGCGTCGTCGCCCCAGATCGTGACGTTTTTCGGGTCCCTGACGGCGATGGGCATGCCGCCGAAGCCTGATTCGCTGAACAGGGCGCGGGTCAGGCTGTGAACGTCGATCACCGTGCTCAGCAGCCCCCAGTATTCGCCGTTGCGAAAGATCGGCGCACGATAGATCACGCCCTGACCGCCCTGTGCGAGATCCAGCAGGGGGGACAGCGTCGGCTGGCCGCGCTCGATCGCTTCGCGCACCGCCTCGTACTGGCGCGGTATCCGGCGATAATCGAGGCCGATGGCGGCCCGGTTGGCCTCGACCGGGTAGACGTAGGTCAATACATACCCGACCGCCAGACCGAAATTGCGCACATGGCGGGCTTCGTCATGCAGCAGGGCGAACATTTGCTCGATTTCCGCCGCATCCAGATGGTCCGCGTTGAGCGTGAAGTAGGCGCTCAGGCCACTGCTCAGATGAAGAATGGACGCCAGCTCCGACTCCATCCGTGCCTGGGCCTGGCTGACCGTGACCGCGGCGTCGGTGAATGCGCCCGCGGCCGCCGAGCGCTGGTAGAGCCCCACGCCGGTCTCGGTGATCGCCAGCACCGCGGTGAACAGTGCGATCGCCGCCAGGCGCCACGTGGCTTCGGAGGTGGAGCCACCGCCCAGGCTGGAGAGAACGGAGATCAACCGGGACTGATGCACGCTGGGGTTCGGGTTGCTGGGTGGCTCGAATCGAGGGAGGGCTGGCAGTTGGAGGTATACCGGATCCGACGTGAATATCCGGTGATGTCGATTCGCGCCGCCGGGTTCGCGGGGGACATGACGCCGCCTGGGCGGTCATTGGGCCGTTACCATGCCGGTTGAACCCCAGTCGTCAGGTCCGTGACCATGACCGAAGAACGCGCGCTGCGGATCGACCGCCGCAGCGAGTCCACGATTGCCGAAATACAGAACTGGTCCGCACCGATGCCGGCCAGGGGCGAGGTTCGGCTCCGGGCCCGGTGGTCCAGCCTGAACTACAAGGATGCGCTGGCGGTGACGGGCAAGGGTCGCATCCTGCGCCGGTTCCCGCTCAACGCCGGCGTTGATGTCTCCGGCGTGATCGAGCAGTCGGAGGATCCGCGCTTCCAGGTGGGCGACGACGTGCTGGTCACGGGGCGTGGATTGTCGGAAACGCGCGACGGCGGGCTTGCGACCACGGTCACCGTGCCCGCGGACTCGGTGGTCCATCTGCCATCCGGCCTGTCCCTGCGTCAGGCCATGGAATACGGCACCGCGGGGTTCGCGGCGGGTCTGGCGATCTCCCGCTTGCTGGACAACGGGCAGGCGCCGGAGCTGGGCGCCGTCGCGGTGACGGGCGCGACCGGCGGGGTGGGTTCGTTCGCCATCGCGATACTCAGCCGGCTCGGGTACACGGTGCATGCCATCAGTCGCAAATTCGATGCGGAGGATTACCTCAAGGCGCTCGGCGCGACCGAGGTGATCGCCCTGGACGCGCTGAGGGTCGGGACGCGTCCGCTGGAAACCGAGCGCTATGGCGGGGTGGTCGACAACGTGGGGGGCGACCTGCTGTCGCGGCTGATCCGCGTGACCGCGGCCGAGGGGAATGTCGCGAGCATCGGCATGGCGGGCGGCGTCGAACTGAACACCACGGTGCTGCCTTTCATCCTGCGCGGTGTGACGTTGATCGGCGTGCGTTCCGCCGGATGCCCCATGCCCAGGCGGCGGGACGTCTGGACGCATCTGGCCGGTGACTGGAAGCCGGTGACGATGGACAGCATCCCGATGCGCGAGATCACGCTGGACGAGGTGCCGGGTGCCTGCGACGAGATCCTCGCCGGCGGTCACATCGGTCGCTTTGTCGTCCGGCTGGCGGACTGAACCCGCATGAAAACGGCCATGGACTCAGGGTCCACGGCCGTTGATCGAGGGTCAGGCCCTCAAGGCCCGCCGCGCCGGTGGACGGCGCGAGGACCATGCCTCGGAAGCGTGTTATTCGCCGGCTTCCTCTTCCTGCTCGGCGGATGTCTTGGCAATGGCCGAGAATTCCGCCTTGGTCAGCATTTCGTCATGGTTTTCATCCGCTTCGGTGAAGCGCATGGAGGCGGTGCTGTCTGCCTCGGCTTCCGCCGTGCTGATCATGCCGTCGGCATTCGTGTCCAGTTCCGAGAATTCGGTGTCGGTCTGGCCGGAGATGTCGACGCCAACGCCGACATCGGCGCTCAGGGCGCCACCGGCGGCAGCGGTTCCCGCGAACAGCAAGGCTGCGATGGTTGTGATGTAACGAGTCATTCGTGGACCTCCTGTCTGATGCGTCAGTCATGCGATTTGCTCGCACCATCGCTGGCGCAACCGCTGTGCCAGCTCCAGGGCCCATGATTTCAGTCACTTGGAATGGCCGGGTGGCGCCGATCAGCGACGACACCAGGTGGCATGGGAGAGAAATCCCCACATGATCAGGTGGTTGCCGGCGTCGCCACCTCCCGACAGCGTGGCGCCGGTTCAGCGCAGTTGCTGTTGCAGGGCGACGTATTCGGCACGGGAGAGGCTGCGATCGCGGTCGCGATCGGCGCGCATGAAGTAGCGGCTCACCGTCATGTCGCTGGCGGCTTCCTCCTGCGAGATCTGCCGGTCATCATCGACATCGAGCGCGGCGAACGGAGGGATCGACGCCGGGCCGGGTCCGGCGCGCTGGCTCAGCGTCGGGACGGAAGGTGTGTTGATCTCGCCCAGCTGCGCCTGCGCCGCGGCCGGCAGGCCGAGACATGCGCCGAGGAGAGTCGCCAGAAATGTTCGCATGGTGGTTGCCTTGCTCGAAGTTCCCAGTTTCCGACGCGAAGCGATCCCGGATGTTCCCGGCGCGTTGGTCGATCGCGGTCGGTGTCGTCCGTCCGGACCCCGGCGGTGCGTATACTCCCGCGCCTCGCCCATCCATCGACCACGCCGGCACGGGAGTCCGCTCTGAGTTCCCTGGAATCACAGATTGAGCGCGGCCTCGCGGCATTGTCGTTCACGGCCGAGCCTCGGACGGTCGAGCAGTTTGCGCTGTACCTGAGCGAGTTGACGCGCTGGAACCGCAGTTTCAATCTGACGGCGGTGCGCGATCCGGCGCAGATGGTGACGCATCACTTGCTGGACAGCCTCGTCGTGTTGCCCCATGCGCGCCGGCCGGTGGCCGATATCGGCAGTGGCGCCGGGTTGCCGGGCCTGGCTTGGGCGATCGCGCGGCCAGAACTCGCAATCACCTCGGTGGAATCGGTCGGCAAGAAGGTCCGATTCCAGCGTCACGTGTGTCGCCAGCTCGACTTGTCCAACGTGACGATCGAGCAGGCGCGCGTGGAACACTTTCAAAGCGACACCCGTTTCGCTACCGTCACCTGCCGGGCCTTTACGAGCCTGCAACGTTTTGTCGACCTGACCCGCCACCTGCTTGCACCTGGTGGTCGGTGGGTTGCGATGAAGGGACAGGTTCCCGACGAGGAACTCAAAGCCTTGGACAACAGCGTGAACGTCGAATCGATTCTCCCCCTGACCGTGCCCGGCCTGGATGCCGAGCGCTGTGTCGTCATTCTTTCCGAGGCCGGCTGATGGCGCGCGTCCTGGCGATAGCCAACCAGAAAGGCGGTGTCGGCAAGACGACGACGGCCGTCAATCTCGCTGCCTCGCTGGCGGCGACGAAAAAGCGCGTGCTGCTCGTCGACATCGACGCCCAGGGCAACGCGACCATGGGTGTCGGCGTCAACAAGGACGAGCTGGAGCTGACCGGCTGTGATGTGCTGCTGGGCGAGGCGGCGATCGGCGAGGCGATCGTGACGCCCGCTTCGCTCGGTTTTTCGGTGCTGCCCAGCAACACGGACATGACCGCGGCCGAAGTCGGCCTGCGGCAGCGCAAGGGCGGCGAGAAGGCGCTGGCTCAGGCGCTGGCGGGGATTCAGGATGATTTCGACTATGTTGTCATCGACTGCCCGCCGGCCCTGTCGATGCTGACGGTCAACGCGCTGGTCGCGGCTGACGGCGTGGTCATTCCGATGCAGTGCGAGTACTACGCGCTGGAAGGGCTGTCTGCGCTGCTGGACACGATTCGCAAGGTCCGTGCGGTGCTGAACCCGCGGCTGGAGATCGAGGGGGTACTGAGGACCATGTTCGATCCGCGCAACAATCTGGCGAATGAAGTCTCCGCCCAGCTGCTGGCGCATTTCCCGGACCAGGTGTATCGCACCATCGTCCCGCGCAACGTGCGCCTGGCCGAGGCGCCCAGCCATGGCCTGCCGGCCTTTGAGTACGACAGCCAGTCCAAGGGCGCGCAGGCCTACCTCGCGCTGGCCGGCGAAGTGCTGCGCGGCGGTCGCCGCCGGGCCGCCTGATGGCTGCGAAGAAGAGGGGTCTCGGGCGTGGGCTGGACGCGCTGCTCGCCGGCGGGGTCGAAGTCTCGCGCGAGCAGGCGGAGGCGGAAGGCAGCCTCGAGGACATTGCCGTCGAGTCGATCCGGCCCGGTCGGTTTCAGCCGCGCCGTGAGTTCGACCCGGAGGCGCTGGAAGCGCTGGCGCAGTCGATCCGTGCCCAGGGTGTGATTCAGCCCATCGTCGTGCGCCGAGCCGACGAGGGCTATGAACTGATTGCCGGCGAGCGTCGCTGGCGGGCGGTGCAGATGGTCGGGCTG
>CALBOV010000342.1 GCA_937896565.1 uncultured Salinisphaerales bacterium | reverse complement strand
CAGGACGACAACGGCCAGATTCTGCCCACGCACAGCATTTCCGCCGGTCTGGACTATCCGGGGGTCGGACCCGAGCACGCCTGGCTCAAGGACTCCGGCCGCGCCGAATATGTCGCCGCCACCGACGAGGAGGCGATGCGGGCATTTCATACGCTGACGCGCGTCGAGGGCATCATCCCGGCGCTGGAGTCGTCGCACGCCATCGCCTACGCCGGCAAGCTGGCGAAGGAACTGGGGCCGGATGCCTCGATGATCGTGAATCTCTCCGGGCGCGGGGACAAGGACATCAACACCGTCGCCGAGCGGGAAGGGATCGAACTGTGAACCGGCTGGACCGGAGATTGGCGGACCTGGCCCGCCAGGGACGCAAGGCGCTGGTGCCCTACGTGGCGGCCGGCGATCCCGCGGGCGAGGACAGCGTCGCGTTGCTGCACGCGCTGGTCGAGGCGGGCGCCGACGTCATCGAGCTGGGCGTGCCGTTTTCCGACCCCATGGCCGATGGGCCGACCGTGGCACAAGCCTGCGAGCGGGCGCTGGAGCACGGTGTCTGCCTGAGCGACGTGCTGGACATCGTCAGCACATTCCGCGAGAGGGATCCGGACACGCCAATCGTGCTGATGGGTTATCTGAATCCGATCGAGTCGATGGGATACGCGCGGTTCGCCGAGGCGGCGAGCCAGGCTGGCGTCGACGGCGTGCTGACCGTGGACCTGACGCCCGAGGAAGCCCCGGACGTCACGTCGCCGCTTCGGTCGGCCGGGCTGGCGCCGATCTTCCTCGCCGCGCCGAACACGCGGGAGCCACGACTGGACGCCATCGCCCGCGAGGCGGCCGGCTATCTGTACTACGTCTCGCTCAAGGGCGTCACGGGCTCCAGCCGGCTGAACACCGACGAGGTCGCCGCGCGCGTGGATGTGCTCAAGGCGCATATCCGCATCCCGGTGCTGGTGGGCTTCGGCATTCGTGACGCCGAGACCGCGGCGGTCATCGCCGAAACCGCCGATGGCGTGGTCATCGGCTCGGCGCTGATCCAGGCGATGGTTGACCGGGGCGGACGGCCGGCGGTCGATGTGGCACGGGATTTTCTTGCACCGATACGCGCCGCAATGGATGCTGGCGCGCAGACCTCAGGGAACGCAGCATGAGCTGGTTGGAGAAACTGATGCCGTCCCAGGCCAGTGGCCGGGACCGCAAACGCAATGTGCCGGAAGGCTTGTGGGTCAAGTGCGACAAGTGTCAGGCGGCGCTTTACCGCGCGGAGTTGGAACGCAGCCTGGACGTTTGTCCGAAATGCGGCGCGCACCGGCCGATCGCGGCCCGGCGGCGCATCGATCTGCTGCTCGACCCGGACGGCCGCGAGGAACTGGCACCCGGTCTCGAGGCCAGTGACCCGCTCAAGTTCAAGGACAGCAAGCGTTATCGCGACCGTCTGACCGCCGCGCAAAAGAGCTCCTCCGAAAAGGACGCGCTGGTCGTCATGAAGGGCGGCATCGACGGTGTTCCCGTGGTGATCGCGGCCTTCGACTTCAATTTCATGGCCGGCTCCATGGGCAGCGTGGTCGGTGAGAAATTCGTCCGCGCCGTGGATGCCTGTCTGGCCGAAGATCGCGCGCTGGTCTGCTTCACCGCCAGTGGTGGCGCGCGCATGCAGGAGGCGCTGTTCTCGCTGTTGCAGATGGCCAAGACCAGTGCCGCGCTGGCGCGGCTGGCCGAACGCGGGCTGCCCTACATCTCGATCATGACCCATCCCACCACCGGCGGCGTGTCCGCGAGTCTGGCCATGCTGGGCGACATCAACGCCGCCGAGCCGGGTGCGCTGATCGGATTCGCCGGTCCCCGCGTGATCGAGCAGACCGTGCGGCAGACCCTGCCCGAAGGCTTCCAGCGCGCCGAGTTCCTGCTGGAGCACGGGCACATCGACATGATCATCGACCGCCGCGAGATGCGTGAACGCCTGCACCGCCTGCTGTCGATCCTGATGCAGCGACCGGCCGCCTGAGCACGATGATCCCGGCGCCCGATACGGCGCTGTCCGGCTGGCTGGGCCGACTGAACGCGCTTGATCCGACACGGATCGAACTGGGGCTGGACCGCGTCCGCCCCGTGGCGCAGGCGCTGGGCATCCTGACACCGTCGGCCCGCGTACTGACCGTGGCCGGCACCAACGGCAAGGGCAGCACGGTGGCCCTGGCCGAAGCGGTGGCCCTGGCAGGCGGGCTGCGCGTCGCCAGCTACACCTCGCCGCACATCCTTCGCTTCAACGAACGCGTGCGCGTCAACGGTCGTGAAGCGGGTGACGACGACATCGTCGCGGGCCTGGAAGCCGTCGAGGCCGCGCGTGGCGACACGCCGTTGACCTATTTCGAATTCATCACCCTGGCCGCGTTGTGGCATTTCAGCCGCCTGGAACTGGATGTGTGGATTCTGGAAATCGGTCTGGGCGGGCGGCTGGACGTGGTCAACGTCATCGACCCGGACGTCGCGGTGATCACCTCCATCGGCCTGGATCACCAGGACTGGCTGGGCCACGACCGTGACGCGATCGCGCGGGAGAAGGCCGGGATTCTTAGGCCGGGCCGCCCGGTGGTTGTCGGTGAACCGGACCCACCACCGGCGCTGCGGACACTGCTGGATGAGCATGATGGCGCGGTGGTCCGGGCCGGTTCGGAGGCCTTGCGCTGGAACGACGAAGCGGCCGGCCCGTGGGGGGTGCATCTCGCCACCCGGAATTACGCCGATCTGCCGGAACCTGGCATCGGGGGCGCCTGTTCCCGGCGCAACGCGGCCACGGCCATTGCCGCGCTGGATTTGCTGCTGGGTGATCTGCCGCCCGCAGCGGTGGCGCGGGGGGTGAGCGACGCCCGCATCGTCGGGCGCCTGCAGCGCATCGGCGACCACCCGCCGGTGATCGTCGACACCGCGCACAACCCGCAGGCTGCCGGCGTGCTCGCGCGCTCGTTAATGCGGCTTTCGGATGATGCCGACGGAGTCTGGCACTGCGTGCTGTCGATGCTGGCGGACAAGGACGTCGCGGCGACGGTCCGTGCGTTCGAGCGCGCATGGTCGGAGCCGTCCCGGATCCGCTGGTATTTCGCCGACTCGCCGGGACCGCGCGGATTGTCCGCGCAACAGCTCGCGGAACGCGCGGATCGGGGCGGGGATTGCCTTGCTGACGTGCCGCGGGCGCTGGATCGCGCGCGCGACGAGGCAGGCCTCCATGGCCGTGTCGTATGCTTCGGATCTTTCCTGACTGTCGAATCCGCATTGCGCCATCTCCATGAGTGATGCCCTCAAGGCCCGACTGCTGGGCGCCGCCGTTCTGGTTGGCGTGGCACTGCTGATCCTCGGGGCCCTGCTGGGCGGCCCCAAGGAGCGCGCCGCGCCGGCGGGCAACGTGATCATCATCCAGCCGAACCCGGAAAAGCCGCCGAGCCTGACCCAGCGCCCGGTCCAGCCCGCGGCCGAAGCGGATGCGGAGCCGGAGCTGGCGAAAGTGAAGCCGGAACAGCCGGTGGCGGGCGATGAACCCGCCGAGCCGGCGGCGCGCAGCGAGCCCCCGGCGCAGGCGCCAACCCGAACCGAACCCAGGGTCGCGGCGCAGAAGCCCCCCGAACCGGCCAGGTCGCCGACACCGAAGCCGGCGCCGACGAAACAGCCGGCACCCAAGCCCGAGCCGGAACCGGCCGCCAAGCCGCCCCAGGATGACCTGTACGCGCGGATCGCCGGTACGGCGCCGACGCAACCCAAGCCGGCCGAGAGCAACATCGAGCCCAGTCCGCCGCCGGCTGCCGAGACACCGAAGGCTTCCGTGCCGGATGATGGCTGGCGGGTGCGCGTGGCGTCCTATGGCGATGCGGACAATGCGCAGCGCATGGAGCAGCGGCTGCGGGACGCCGGTTTCCGCACCCGGAGCGAAAGCGTGCGGATCAACGGCCGAACCTACACGCGGGTCCATGTCGGCCCGTACGCGACGGAGCGCGAGGCGAAGGCCGCGCAGCAGACGCTCAAGGCGAAAATCGGCGAGGCGGGGCAGTTGATCGCACCCTAGCGGCCCCGTGCGCCAGCGCCATTGCGTCCGTCGAATCCGGGCGTTTGTTGCTACACTATGACAGCGGCGTCGGCACCATCGGCGCGCTTCGCGAATCGCTGTCCCGGACCGGATCCTGTGCTCCCACTGTCTCGATCGCTGCAATGCATCTTCGTGGTCACTGCTTCAATCCGGCCGGACGGCTGACCCGCTGCGTCGTCATGCGGAGCCGGTGAATCATCATGGTCTGGGTCGACTACCTGATTATCGCCATCGTCGCGGTCTCGGCGCTGATCAGCCTGTTTCGCGGCTTCATCAAGGAAGCCTGTTCGCTGGTCACCTGGGTGCTGGCGTTCTGGGTGTCGATCCGGTTCGCATCCACCGTCGCGGGCCTGTTCGAACCGTATATTTCGGCGCCGTCGGCGAGACTGGGCCTGGGTTACGTGCTGCTGTTCCTGCTGGTCTTGATTCTTGGCGCGATAGGCACACATTTCCTGACGGAACTGGTCAAGAAAACCTATTTCGCCGGCACGGATCGCATGGTGGGCGTTCTGTTCGGCATCGGACGGGGCCTGATCATCGTCACCGTGCTGGTGATGGCGGCGCAGATCTTCACGCCGGTCCAGCAGGACCCGTGGTGGCAGGCATCGGCGTTCCTGCACCATTTCGAGGCCCTGGCCGACTGGGTTCGGGGTTTCCTGCCGGATGATTGGTCGCAAACCGTGATCGAACGTGCGGTCACGCAGCAAGGCGGCGAGTAGTCGCGTCGCGGGTTTCTACACTCAAGTTTACGGACACCAGCTATGTGCGGAATTGCCGGAATCGTCTCTCACCAGCCGGTGAATCAGGAACTCTACGACGCGCTGACCGTGCTGCAGCATCGCGGTCAGGACGCCGCGGGCATCATGACCGACGCCGAGGGCCGTCTGTATCTGCGCAAGGAGAACGGCCTGGTCCGCGATGTGTTCTCGCAGACGCACATGGAGGCGCTGATCGGCAACATGGGCATCGCCCACGTGCGGTACCCGACCGCCGGCTGCGACTCCAGCGCCGAGGCCCAGCCGTTCTATGTCAACTCGCCGTTCGGCGTTGCGCTGGCGCACAACGGCAACCTGACCAACGCCGACGTGCTCAAGCGCGAGCTGTTCATTCAGGACCGCCGCCACATCAACACCGATTCGGATTCAGAGATCCTGCTCAACGTCTTCGCGCACGAGCTGATGGAACGCGACAAGCTGCGTCTGTCGTCCGATGACGTGTTCGAGGCGATCTCTCGGGTGCACGAGCGCTGCCGCGGTGCCTACGCCGCCGTGGCGATGATCAGCGGTGTCGGCATGGTTGGTTTTCGCGACCCGCACGGCATCCGCCCGGTGGTCTACGGCAAGCGCGAGACCCCGGAAGGCACCGACTACATCATCGCCTCGGAAAGCGTGGCGCTGGACAGCCTCGGCTACGAGTTGCTCGGCGACATCGCACCGGGCGAGGCGGTATTCATCTCCACCGACGGCCTGCTGAGCAAGCGCCGGTGCGCGCCCAGCGCGAGCTACGCGACCTGCATTTTCGAGTACGTCTACCTCGCGCGGCCGGACTCGGTGATCGACGACGTCTACGTCTACAAGGCCCGTCTGCGCATGGGTGCCACGCTGGCGGACAAGATTCGCCGCGAATGGCCCGACCACGACATTGACGTGGTCATTCCCATTCCCGATACCAGCCGTACCTCGGCGGTGCAGCTCGCCAACGATCTGGACGTGACGTACCGCGAAGGGTTCATCAAGAACCGCTACATCGGCCGCACCTTCATCATGCCGGGGCAGGCGCAGCGCCGGAAATCCGTGCGCCAGAAGCTCAACCCCATCGATCTGGAATTCCGCGGCAAGAACGTGCTGCTGGTGGACGATTCCATCGTTCGCGGCACGACTTCCCGCGAGATCATCCAGATGGCCCGTGACGCTGGCGCGGAAAAAGTCTATTTCGCCTCGGCGGCGCCGCCGGTGCGCTATCCCAACGTCTACGGCATCGACATGCCGGCCGCCAGCGAACTGGTCGCCCATGGTCGCTCGCACGAGGAACTCGAACGCCTGCTCGGTGCCGATCGCCTGATCTACCAGGATCTGGACGATCTGGTCGAGGCGGTCCGCGCCGGCAACCCGAATTTGCAGGAGTTCGACACCTCGGTGTTCGACGGACGCTATCCGACACAGGACGTCGACACCGATTACCTCAACCAGCTCGAACTGTTCCGCAGCGACGCGGCCAAGGAAACGCGGCGCCGTGCCGGACAGCCGGTGATCGAGATTCACAACACCGCCTGAGGCGGCCGCCCGGTGACGGCGCAGCCTGGTTTGCGGCATGCTGCTCAGCCCCGAACCGCGCACGTCAGTCCGAACTCATGAGCGACAGCAGCAAACCGACCGATCTCGACCCCGACTGGGGCACCGCCACGCTGGGCGTGCGCGCGGGCGAGATGCGTTCGGAGTTCGGCGAGCATTCGGCGGCGATCCACGCCACGTCCAGCTTCGTCTTCGACAGCGCCGAGGCCGCGGCGCGGCGATTCTCCGGCGAAGAGCCGGGACTGATCTATTCCCGCTTCACCAACCCGACGGTGCAGGGCTTCGAGCGCAAGCTGGCGGCGATGGAGGGCGGCGACGCCGCCGTGGCGACGGCGTCCGGCATGAGCGCGATCCTGTCGTTGCTGCTGGCGACCTTGCGTAGCGGCGATCACATCGTCGCGGCCAAGGGCCTGTTCGGGTCCACGACGGGCTTGCTGAACAACATCATCGGCCGCTTCGGCGTGACGGTCAGCTATGTCGCGCCGGCGGACACCGACGCCTGGCGAGCCGCCGCGCGGCCGAATACCCGGCTGTTCCTGGCGGAAAGTCCGACCAATCCGCTCTGCGAAATCTCGGATATTCCGGCGCTGGCCGACATTGCCCGCGATGTCGGCGTGCTGCTGGCGATCGACAACTGCTTCTGCACGCCGTCGCTGCAAAAGCCGCTGTCGCTGGGCGCGCATCTGGTGCTGCACTCGGCGACCAAGTTCCTGGACGGCCAGGGTCGCGCGGTCGGCGGCGCGGTGGTTGGTGACGCCAAGATCGTCGGCGAGGACGTGTTCAGCGTGCTGCGGACCGCCGGGCCATGCATGAGCCCGTTCAACGCCTGGATCTTCCTCAAGGGGCTGGAGACGCTGGATGTGCGGATGCAGGCGCATTGCCAGCGTGCCGAGCGCATCGCCGCCTGGCTCGCGGAACAGCCCGCGGTCGCGCGCGTCTACTACAGCGGCCTGCCGGATCATCCGCAGCATGCGCTGGCGAGCCGTCAGCAAAGCGCGCATGGCGCGATCGTGGCTTTCGATCTCAAGGGCGGTCAGCCCGCGGCCTTCAAGCTGATCAACGCCACACGACTGTTCTCGATCACCGCGAATCTCGGTGACACGCGCAGCACCATCACGCATCCGCCGACCACGACGCATTACCGGATTGGTCCGGAATTGCGCGCCGAGGCGGGCATCAACGACGGGCTGGTCCGGTTGTCGATCGGGCTGGAGGACGCGGACGATCTGATCGCCGATCTCACGCGCGGTCTCTGACATGGGCGGGCAATCCGCCGTGCTTGCCGCCTATCTGGCGGACGATCCGGTCGACAAGTGCGCGCGGGTGATGGCGTTGGCGCCCGACGATGCCGGGCCGCTGGCGGGACCGATGCCCGATCAGCCGGGCCGACCGGCCGCGCCGCTGCTCATCCATCCGGCGAAGGTTCCCAAGCGCAAGCTCGGCTCGCCGGCGGGGCGGGCGGCGCTGGTGCACGCCGTCGCTCATATCGAATTCAATGCCATCAACCTGGCGCTGGACGCGGTGCTGCGCTTCGCGGGCATGCCCGAGGCGTATTACCGCGACTGGCTGAGCGTCGCCCGCGACGAGGCGCGGCATTTCACGATGCTCAGTGGCCGGCTGGCGGAGCTGGAGACGGCCTACGGCGATCTGCCGGCACACAACGGGCTGTGGGAGATGGCCGAAAAGACCGCCCATGATCCGCTGCACCGCATGGCTTTGGTGCCCCGGGTGCTGGAGGCGCGCGGTCTGGATGTCACGCCCGGCATGATCGAACGCCTGCTCGAGGCCGGAGACAACGAGACCGTCGCGCACCTGCGGGTGATTCTGGCCGAGGAAGTCCGGCACGTGGACATCGGTTCACGCTGGTTCCGGTTCCTGTGCGAGCGCCGTGGCCAGGAACCGGGTGATACGTTTCACGGGTTGCTCGATCGTTACGGCGTGACGGTCGGTCGCGGGCCGCTGAACCTGCCGGCCCGTCGCCGGGCCGGCTTTTCCGAGCAGGAGCTCGAGCTCATCGCGGCTGGCTAGTTGGTCCCGTCCGGTGCGGCCAGCGCCGATGCGGGCACGACCGGAACGGCGATCGAGGACGGCTGGACGGTCGTGCTGTCGATACGCAGCACGCCGACGACCTGATCCAGCAGGTCGGTCACCGGAGGCAGGCCGTGCGGGAAATCGCTGGCGCCGATCGCCACCCGCAGGCTGTGCCCTTCCTGGATGACGAAGCTGGACGGGAAGATTTCCACCTGGGCCAGCACGGCTTCGCCGGGCGTGAGCGGCGTGACGGACTCCTGCGTGAACGGATGCCAGGGCTGGATCGACTGGCCGTCCATCTTGCGCGACTTGGCGACATCCACCTCGCGCAGTGACAGCGTGAGCGTGCCGTTGGTGATTTCGGTGGACACGCCATTCGGGCCGACATCGGTGATCCGGACCGCGACGCTGCCATCGGTCCCCGCCACCGAGGCGACCCACAGATCGGCCTGGATCGGGCCGTTGACGTAGTAGTCCTCGGTCATCGGTTCGGTGGTGTAGGTCACCGCGCCCAGCAACGGGATTTCGTTGACGTTGTTCTGACCCTGGAAGCAGGGCAGCGGCAGCAGTTCCAGCACGCCAGCGGTCCATTGCGAGGAGCTGATGGAGCAGATGCCCTGCACCGGGTATTGAGCGGTGAAGTTCGGTGCTTCCTCCAGCCCGGGCAGGTCGGCCGTCAGGCGCTGGTCGCCGCGCAGGTACCAGCGTTCCAGCCGCGCCTGGGGATGCGGCCAGTCGCTGGCCCGCAGGTAGCGCTCCTCGCCGTAGACATACTGCGTGACGTTCGGAACGGTTTCGGCCTCGTTGTCCATGTCCTTCAGATACCGGTCGAACCACAGCAGGGCGATGTGATCGAGATCGGGCACGCCGTCGGCGGGCAGCCCGGCGCCGAAGGAGGCGTCGATGTGCGTCCACGGGCCAATCAGCAGCTTGCTCGTGGCCTGTCGCTTGATCACGTCGTAGAGCATCGGTTCGCCGCGCTGGAACAGGTCATGCAGACCGCCGACGATGAAGCTCGGTACGCGAATCTTGTCCGCGACTTCGATCGGTGAGCGTGTACGCCAGAACTCGCTGTCGAAGTTCTGGCCGCCGGTGCCCAGCACCGCCTCAAGGATGATCGGCAGGTCGTAGGTGAGGGTGCCGATCAGGTGGTCGACCAGTGTCGACAACGATTCCGGTGACGGGTGCGCCGGGATCAGCCCCAGGCCGGTGACCAGACCGATCCACAACGGGATGAAGCCGACGTTGACCTGTCCGCCGGAGAAGACGATGTCGCGGTAGGCATCGCCCATTGGCACGATGGCGAAGATCGCGTCATGCGCAGGATGTTGCCAGGCCCCGGTATAGATCTGGGTGATGCCCATGAACGACGGGCCCCAGGTGCCGATGCGACCGTTGCTCCAGGGCTGCTCGACGATCCAGTCCAGAACCTCCTTGTAGTCGAGCTGTTCGCGATCGCTGAAGATTTCCCAGGTGCCCTGTGATGTGCCGGTGCCACGGACATCGACCGTCACGTGCGCGTAGCCGTGCTCGACGAAGAACGAGTTGAAGGCAAACCCCTCGATGTAGCCGCTCGCGCTCTTGTTGTACCCGGTCTGGGTCAGGATCACGGGCAGCGGGTCGGCCGCAGCATTGCCATCGGCGTCGGCCGGCAGCATCACCTGCACGGACAGCTTCACCCCGTCACTCATGGTGATGTATTCGGCAGGCAGGCGCGTTGTCGCGGCGTAGTCCGGGTCGCGCTGGTAGTCGAACCATTCCGCCGAGACGGCCGGGTTCTCGGTGTCGCCGGTGGCGCTGCTGTCATCGCTACCGGAACAGCCCGCCAGCAATGCCAGTCCGGTCAGTACGAAATAAACGCCGAGGGTCGCGCCAAAACGCTGCAGGGTCATGTCTGCCTCCTTTCTTGTGTTCGTTGGTGATGCCCGTGAGCATCGGCCCGATCGAACGCCGGGCTGTAGATGACACAAGCATGCAACACCGGGCGACAGAATGCATTGACCGGAATTCGAGTTTTTACGTAGGAAATTGCCGAACCACCGGTAAAACGGCGGCAAACTCGATTCAGGCGGCAGCGAGTTGCGGCGGGGTGATCGGGATGAAGTCGATGGCGCCGTCATCGGCCAGCGTCATCACCGAACCGCCGGTATCCACACGCCAGTCCTCCAGGACATAGCGCTCGATGATCTGCTTGCCGCGCCCGACCCGGTGGATCGCCGGTCGATGCGTGTGGCCATGGATGACGCGTGCGACCTGCTCGGTGCGGGCGGCGGCGTAGAGCGCCTTGTCGTCGACATCGGTGATGTCCAGCGCCTTCATCGGCGTCGCGTCGCGGCTGCGTTGCCGCAGGCGGTCGGCCACGCTCATCCTCCAGCGCTGCGGCATGCCGTAGAAAGCGCGTTGGACGGAAGCGCTGCGAACGATGGCGCGGTAGGCCTGATAGCCGCGATCCTGGGTGCAGTAGCGATCGCCGTGGGTGAGCAGCGTACGCACGCCGGCGAGCTCACCGATCCACGGATCGGGGATCAGCGTGGTGCCGGTCGCGGATGCGAAGATGTTGCCGAGCAGGAAATCGCGGTTGCCGTGCATCACCCGGATTTGCAGGCCGGCGGCGGTGGCGGCGGCCAGTGCATCGATGCTCGCGACGTGTTCCGGCATGGACAAATCGTCGCCCAGCCACACGTTGAACAGATCACCCAGGATGAAGACCGAGGACGCCTCGCGGGCCGGCCCGTCCAGATACTCCACGAAGCGCCGGGTGAGTCCGTCACCCGGCGCCAGGTGGAGATCCGACAGAAAGTGGATCACTCGGAGTCGACGATCCGCACGGACTCGATGACCACCAGCGGCTGCGGCACGTCGGAGCGGAACGGGCCCTGGGCGCCGGTGGGCAGTTCGGCGATCTTGTCGACCACATCCATGCCCTCGACGACCTTGCCGAACACCGCGTAGCCGTAGCCGAAGGAAGTCTCGCTGCGGAAGTCGAGCCGGCCGTTATCGCCATGGTTGATGAAGAACTGGGCGGTCGCCGAATGCGGATCATTGGTCCGCGCCATGGCGATGGAGCCGCGCTCGTTCGACAGACCGTTGTTGGCCTCGTTCTTGATCGGGTCCCGCGTGTCCCTGCGTTGCAGCGACTCGGTGTAGCCGCCGCCCTGGATCATGAAGCCTTCGATCACGCGGTGGAATACGGTGCCGTCGTAGTAGCCGTCGTTGGCGTACTCGACGAAGTTCGCGACGGTGTTCGGCGCCTTGTCGGCGTCCAGTTCCAGCACGATCGGGCCTTCGGAGGTTTGCATGTCCACCCGAACCATGTCGGCCGTGGCAGCAGCGGAAGTTGTCATCAATATCAATCCGGTCAGTAGAGTGGTGCGAGTCAGCATATGCTGTGAATCTCTGCGCTATGGTTCCGGGACGCATCATAATCGGCATGCGTGACAAAACCGACCCCGGCGCTTGTCCCACGCCGAGGAGGGAACATCTAATCGGAGCGTTTGTCCTCTCTACTGAGGTACAAACCAACCATCAGGAGGTAGACCGATGGCGAGTTCAGATGCTGATTTGAAAGCCGTGAAGGACGATCTCGAACGCTTGCGTGCGGATGTGCGCGCACTGGCGGACACGCTGCAGGCCTCGGCCAAGAGCCAGGCCGCCAGCGCCAGGGCGCGCGTGAAGGACAGCGTGGAGCAGGGCCGCGAGCAGCTCGTCGCGACCGAAAAACAGGCCGAGGCCAAGATTGGCGAATACCCGTTGCAAAGCGTCGGAATCGCATTTGGCATCGGCTTTCTGATCGGCCGGCTGGCCGGGCGCTGATCCGCTTGCTGGCCGGCATGCTGGAGGGAGTGCGACGGGGTGCAAGACGAGGGGCGGCGACGTTCCTGGTCTTCGGGTTGATCCTGGCGTGGCTCAGCGTCGCATTGTTTCTGCTGCTGAGCGAATGGTTGCCGGCATCCGCCGCTGCCGCGCTGGTGGCGGTCGCCGTGGCGCTGGTCTACGCGCTCGGTCGCGGCTGGGCCGGCCTGCGGCAACAGCGACGGCAGCGCACAGCGCCGTCGCAAAACGTCACAATCTCGCCGGAGGCGCTGGCGCTGATGCGTGACTGGGTAGGCGACAACCCCTGGATGGCGACGGGACTGGCGGCGGGGCTGGGCTGGGCCACCGCGCAGAACGACCGGCTGCCACTGGAGGCCATGGAACAGCTCGTCGAACTGCTGCGCGGGATCGAGGCCGCGAGCGGCGGCGGGGACGGCGCGTAGCGACAGTGGGCGCGCGTGCGCTCGGTGTTCTGGCTGCCGGACTGTGGTTCGCGCTGCTGACCTCTCCGGCCCATGCGGTCGAGAAGGGGACGGCCCCCGCCGAAACCGGGGCTGTGCTCGAGGTCTTCGTCCGCGAGGGTTGCCCGCACTGCGCGGATGCCAAGGCATTTCTCCCCGGGTTTCTCGCCGAGCGCCCATGGCTCCGCGTGGTCTACCGCCCGGTGGACCGTGACGAGGCGGCGCGTGAGGACCTGATGCGCTATTCGCGCGGAGCAGGTGCGTGGCCGCCTGGCGTGCCCACCTTTGTCTACAACGGCTATCTGATTGTCGGCTTCGAAAGTCCCGAGCGGACCGGGCCGGCGCTCGCCGATCTGGTGGAAGGCACACCGGATGCGCCAGCCGAGCCCGGAGCGCCAACGGTGCCGCGATCGGTTTCCGAGGTCGACACCACGCTGTTCGGACCGCTGAGCGTATCCCGGCTCGGGTTGCCGCTGTTCACCCTCGCGCTGGGATTGCTGGATGGCTTCAATCCCTGCGCGATGTGGGTACTGCTGTTCCTGCTGTCCATGCTCGTTCACCTGCGCGATCGCGCCCGCATGGCGCTCATCGCGGGCACGTTCGTGCTCGTCGGCGGCGCGGTCTATTACGCGTTCATGGCGGCGTGGCTCAACGTGTTTCTCGCGGTCGGACTGCCGACGCTGCTGCGGCTGATCCTCGCCGCGGTGGCCGTCACCATCGGCGCCATCAACCTGCGCGACTTCTTCGTCGAGCGGCAGGGTTTCACCTTGTCCATCCCGGACTCCGCCAAGCCAGGGCTCTACGCGCGCATGCGTCAGATCGTCCGCGCGGAGCATGTGGGTTTCGCGATCGCAGCCGCGGCTGCGCTGGCCGTCGTCGTCAACATCGTCGAATTGCTCTGCACCGCCGGATTCCCGGCGCTGTACACCGCGATTCTGACCCAGCAGGACCTGGGGGCGGCCGCGCACTACGGCTATCTGGGACTGTACATCCTCGGGTATATCGCCGATGACACGCTGATGGTGACGATCGCGGTGATCTTTCTCGGCAGCCGCCGGCTGACCCGGGAGACCGGTCGCTGGCTCAAGTTCATCAGTGGTGCGGTGATGCTGGGGCTGGGCCTCGTGCTGGTGCTGCGGCCCGGCTGGCTGCTGTAGGTCTCAGGCGGCGGCCGTCTGCCGCCGGGACGTCGACGCGCTCTCCACCGCGGCGAGCGCGGCATCGAGCACCGCCATGCCCGCATCCGGCGCGTGGCTGCCTTCGGACAGGACACGGCGAAAATTCCGTCCACCCGGCTGGCCGTGGTAAAGGCCCAGCAGGGGACGGATCATCCGACCCAGCGGCGTGCCCCGCGCCAGTTCGGCCGCCACATGTCCGCGGTAGGCTTCCAGTGCCTCGCCACGGCTGATCGGCGGGCGTGCATCCCCGAACAGCGCCGAATCCACCTCGCTCAGCAGATACGGCCGCTGATACGCGGCCCGGCCGATCATCACGCCATCGACATGCGCGAGATGCTCGTGGGTCTGATCCAGCGTCTCGATGCCGCCGTTGATCGCGATGGTCAGGTCCGGTCGCGCCTGCTTGATGCGGTAGACGAAGTCATAGCGCAGCGGCGGAATGTCGCGGTTCTCCTTCGGCGACAACCCGTCCAGCCAGGCCTTGCGCGCATGCACGATGAACACCTCGCAGCCGGCGGCCGCCACGGTGTCGATGAACTGCTCAAAGGGTTCGTAGGCATCCTGCCGATCGATACCGACCCGCGTCTTCACCGTTACCGGAATGCTCACCGCCGCCTGCATCGCCGAGACGCATTCGCCGACCAGCGCGGGCTCCGCCATCAGACAGGCACCGAAGCGACCGTTCTGCACCCGGTCCGACGGGCAGCCAACGTTCAGATTGACCTCGTCGTAACCCCAGTCCTCCGCCAGCTTGGCGCAATGGGCGAGGGCGGCGGGATCGCTGCCACCCAATTGCAGCGCGACCGGATGCTCCGACTCGCCATACGCCAGATGCCGCTCCACATCGCCGTGAATCAACGCGCCCGTCGTCACCATCTCGGTGTAGAGCAGGGCATGCCCCGACAGAATGCGGTGGAAGGCCCGGCAGTGCCGGTCCGTCCAGTCCATCATCGGTGCGACGCTGAAGCGCCACTGCCCAGAAATTGAAGAATTACGCGACAAAACAGTTGCTTATCGTGGTTTCTTGTCCTCCATGGGACACGCGTTTTTGTGCATTTAGAGGTATTATAGAGACGGTGGTGCACAAAAAAGTGCACAACGAGTGAGCGTTGTGCACCGGAATTGGAGGAAGAATGGCGACCATAACTAAGTGGAAGAATGCGAACGGGACGATGTCATATCGGGCCCTCATACGTGTCAAGCGAGAGGGCAAGATTATCGCGTCTGAGTCCCGCACGTTTCCGCGTCGTGCCATGGCCGAGAACTGGTCGCGTAAGCGCGAGACCGAGATCAAAGGGGAGGGCAGTACTCGAAAGCTGGCGCTAAAAGACATCACCGTTGGCGACGTCATCCACCGCTATCGTGCCGAGTACGAACAGCTCAGTGGATGGGCTCGCTCAAAACGTGAGCATCTGCGGTTCCTCGCCAAGCACGATATCGGGCGCGTCAAAGTCCAGGACCTGACGAGTCAGGTGTTGATCGACCATGTGCGGACAAGGCGACAGGCTGGTACAGGGCCATCAACTGTCATGAACGACATCACTTGGCTGAAAGCCGCGTTCTCGCCGATGAATGTCGCGTGGGACTTACCGTTCGATATGACTGTGTTTGAAGACGCTCTGCAGTTCAGCCGCGACCAGAAACTCGTCCGTCGTTCACGGCGACGTACGCGTCGCCCGACAAAGGATGAATTGAGCCGGCTCGACAAGTACTTCGCGCAGTCTGATCAGAACGCCATGATCCCCATGCAGGAGTGCGTCAAATTTGCGCTCGCGTCCTCACGCCGACAAGCCGAGATCACCCGGCTTCGGTGGGACGACTTGATTGAGAAGGATCTTGTGATTGTAGTGCGGGACGTGAAGCACCCTCGCACCAAGAAAGGGAATGACCTTGAAAGCAAGCTCACGCCCGAGGCGCTCGAGATCATCAAACGCCAGCCGCGAACCAGTGAACTGATCTTCCCGTACAACCCCAAGTCCGTTGGAGCACGGTTCACCCGCGCTTGCCGAATACTCGGAATTCAGGATCTCCGCTTCCACGATCTCCGTCACGAGGCTACATCGAGGTTGTTCGAGCGCGGGTATGCGATCCACGAGGTGGCAGCGTTTACGCTCCACCTGGATTGGAACATCCTTCGCAGCTATACACATTTGAAAGCGAAGGATGTTCCAACCCGGCCGTATCAGGCGGCATAGGCCATCCCGATGTGGTGGCGTTTGGCTTGAGCGCGTTGCTCGTCGATGAGTTGTGCGAGATCTTCGATGTGGACGAACCAAGGTGACTTTTGCGATCCCGTCCGAAATGTCGGAACGGGTAGTTGATTAGTCGCGGCCTTGCGTCGGGCCTGACCTTCTTCCATCCCGAAAAAATCGCCGCAAATCGCGGTGAGTTCAACGATGGGGCTGCCGAATCTTTGGACCAGGATTTCTGCAGTAGAACGGTTCATGGTGATATACGTGGTGTGCATGTACATCATCAAAGGGACGGGGCCGGACATTTGCGCATCGCATGACCGCTGGGGCACTTATTTGGCCGATTGCATCTCGTCGAACTGGCCGCGTTGTGCCAACAGCCGTCATTCGCAGGTCAGTTTTTTCTCTTGCCAAGCCGTCCGTCTGACCGGGACCGAACCCGTTTACTGATAAACCGGACACCGGTCGTTTCGGGGTTCTCCAGGGGGCGTAGTACCCCCTCCATCGCATCCCGTCGCCCCGTGTGAGAAAAAAATCAATGCTGAGGCACTTTGTTCGCCAAGTGATTGTCTGAGTTCCGACTTATCAGATAGACTTCAAGCAGTCCTCCTCAGCTACGTTCTCGTCACTTGCATATCAATTATCACAAATTGGTCTGTTTCCTGGTCATCCTCGTGCTGGCCAGCCGCATCCTGGGCGCGCATGCCCATGCGTGCTCGGACGGTGACCTCGACTGCCTGAAGGAAGCGCATGCAGACGCGATAGCCCACGTTAGTGAATCGTGCGCAGACGAGACCTGTATAGACACCAAGGTTGAAGCGGCAGACGGCATCCTGGTCAAGCTGCTCGACGTCGATGAAAGCGATTTGCTCGCCGTTGTTGCAGCTGTATTGCTGGGCTTGTTTATCGCGCCGCGCATATTGCTCGTCGCGCAGCGCACCACGCCGGTGCCTCGCCGCCGTGTTGGTCTCAGCCCCCCAGCGCGAGCCCCGCCCTTAGCACTCTAGATATCGCCTCCGGTGCCAATGCGGCACCGCCATGCGCCTTTTCGGCGCAACGATTTCTGGAGTCACCATGTCTGGTTATTTTTGCCGGATGGCGCTTTTCGCCATCGGGTTCACTTGGCTTGCAGCGGGCCATGCACAACCGCAAACCGCTGACGCCCTGACCTTGGGCGAGACGATTCAACGGGTCACCGACAACAACCCGTCCCTGGCGGCCTATGCGCCGCGTTTGAAGGCCTTGGCCGGGGAGCGAGCTTCAGCGTCGCTTTCACCGCCGTTGGCGCTCAATGCCGAAGCGGATGAGTTTGGCGGGACCAATGAAGCACAGGGCATCGACGGCGTTGAGTTAACGCTGGCTCTTTCCAGCGTCATCGAGCTGGGTGATCGTCCTGCCTTCCGCACCGCCATTGTTGATGCACGGGAAGGGTTGTCCGTTGCGCAGCGACGCACGCAGTTGCTGGATGTGCAGGCCAAAGCTGCCCGGTTGTTTGTAGAACTGGCTGCGCTGCAGCAGGAGCTTGAGGTCGCCCGCCAAGCGGAGGATCTTGCGCGCCAAGCTGAAGAGACCGTGGGCCGGCGGGTCAGCCGTGCACGCGCTCCACAAGCGGAACTGGACCGCGCCAAGGCCGCAACGGCCCGCGCCAGCCTGGAGGTGGGCCATATCGAGCATCAGCTGCCGACTGTGCGGACCAAGTTGGCCGCGTTGTGGGGTGCTGAGCAGCCCGGATTCCAGGTAGTTGATGACGATGCGCTGTTTCATCCCGGTAGCGCAGGGGCCTTCGAACCGATGGTCGAAGCACTGAACCGCAACCCGGACCTTCAGCAACTGGCCAGCCAAGAGCGAATCCAAACGGCCAGCTTGCGCCTGGCCCAGTCAAACGCGCGTGGCGACATTCGCTGGCGGGCGGGTGTGCGTCGGCTGGAAGGCAGTGATAGCACAGGCCTGGTTGCCGGGGTGAGCATTCCCTTGTTCTCCGGCCGCCGCGCGCAGGGCGACATTGCCGCCGCGACGGCGCGACGCGAGGCCGCCCGGTTTGATTCGCAGGCCGCCGTTATTGCCGCACGCGCGACGCTGTTTGAAGCGTGGCAGCACCGGACCCACGCCATCGAGGCGTTCGCCATGTTGCGGGATGCGGTCATCCCCAGGTTGGAGTCTGCCCTGGCAGACACACGTGAGGCCTACCGGGCTGGGCGCTACAGCTACCTGGAGTTGATTGCCGCCAGGCAAGAGCTGATCGATGCGCGTCTGGCGCTCGTCAACGCTGCACGCCGTGCCCATCT
>CALBOV010000341.1 GCA_937896565.1 uncultured Salinisphaerales bacterium | reverse complement strand
CGCCATCGATGCCGATGGATCAACATTCACATACTTGATCGGATACCGTACGCGCCGGGTCGACCCATTCTATGGCAGCACGACACTGGTCGACTCATTACCGGATAACGAAGACTATGCGGTCATTGCCACTCGTCCGTTCCAGATCGATCCAGGCACAAAACAATATATGGCGGGTGTCGACAAACGTACGACCGCTGAGAAGATCCATGTAAGGTCTGGCCGCCGGAACGTTTTAATCGATGCACCCAAGAAAGGACCTGGCGAGTTCGTCACGGACATACATGGCGAGATCCGGTTATTTTCTGCATCTGGTGACAGCCCGCTAACCACCGAAACCTACTATCTAGATCCAGAAACATCAGATGTCTGGAATAAAATCGATATTGAAGGAATCAGTGGATTAACCCCGGTATCGGTCTCATCGGACAATAAATCCATTTATCTGCAAGGACTCAGCAGCACTTCGACGGATTGTCTGTATCAAGTCAGCCTGGATAATTTTTCACCCAAACAACTTGCCTGCCGCGACGATGTCGATCTCTTCAGGCTCGCCTTCTCACCCGACGGCACTCGCCCTATTCGCGCCTACTTTCAGCCTGGGCGCTTTCAATCGGTCAACCTTTCCCCCGACACCGGCGAGGGCAAACTGCTTGAAGCCATTCAACAGAGGTTTGCCCCGAACTTGGTGATACCAGCTGGATGGTCATCCGATGGAAACCGGCTGGTCTTCCAGGTCGCGGGAGACAAAGTTCCGGGCGAATTCTTTCTGTTCGATCGGAAGGAAAACCAGGCGCGTTTCCTCCTGTCCGCACGCCAGTGGATTGATCCCAATGCAATGGCTTCGCGCCAACCTATCGAGTTCGACGCCAGAGACGGTCTACGCATCCGCGGGTATTTGACGCTGCCGCCCGGCAGGAACCCCAAGAGGTTACCGATGGTGGTGCTCCCTCACGGTGGTCCAATCGGCATTCGGGATGGCTGGTTGTGGGACGCCGACTCTCAGTTTTTGGCCAGCCGTGGTTATGCGGTGCTTCAGATCAACTTTCGAGGGTCTGGCGGGTACGGCGCAGACTTTGTTGAAGCCGGCCGACAACAGTGGGGACTCGGCATGATCGACGACATCCTAGACGGCACGCAATGGGCGATCGACCAAGGCACTGCGGATCCAGACCGCCTATGCATATATGGGGCGAGTTATGGTGGATATGCATCTCTCATGTCGGCAGTCCGAAAACCGGACCTCTTTCAATGCGTTGTTGGATATGTCGGCGTCTACGACCTGAGAACAATGGCTAAAAATACAGACATCGTACGATCCCAATTCGGCCGCAACTTCTTCGAAGAGTTTGTTGGCGGATCAGAAGAAGAACTTGAGCGCCAGTCACCGATGCAGCTTCTCGACCGACTAAAAGCGCCGATGCTCATCGTTCACGGAAAGGAAGACCAGCGCGCGCCATATTCCGAAGCCGAAGCGCTTCGCGATGCGATGAAGGAAAAGGGACTCAAGTACGAGTGGATGGCGCGAGCGAAGGAAGGACACGGTTTCTACAAACTAGAGAACCGCATCGCCTTCTATGAGAAACTGGAAGCGTTTCTGGATAAACACACGACAACACCAGACTCCTAAGACGCCTCTAGGCGCCGAATCCGCCCATCCCCCGCTGTCACTACAAACGTGGCGTCGAGGGACTGCTCGTCGGTGACTGCGGTCACCGTCGGCACGGTCCAGTACTCCACCTGGGTGCGCTCGCGATCCACGTCGACGACGAGATAGCCGTTCCGGGTGCCCTCGTAGTACTTGCCGTGGATGTTGATGGCCAGCAACGCGCCGCCACCGCGCGCCAGCAGGATGTCCTCCAGGTCGCCGGTGCTGGTGTCCGGCCCGAGCGTCTGCGGATCACCAGCGGAGCTGATCGAGGGCGCGACGAACTCGGTGGCGAGCACGCCCCGGCCGGTCAACGGGTCGTAGACCAGCGGGTTGTTCGGGTCACGCGTAACCTCGAAGACGATGGAGGCGTGCACGTCGCCGGTCAGCACGACGATGTTGTCCACTCCGCCCTGCTCGATCGCGTCAAACAGGCGGTTGCGCGCCGGCTCGTAGCCGTCCCACTGATCCGGATTGGCGAAGATGCTGGCTCCGGTCGCGGCTGGCGCGCCGAACAGCTTGAGCGGTGACAGCACGACCTGATTGCCGAGCAACCGCCATCTCGCGGACGATGTCTGCAAACCGTCGATCAGCCACTGTTCCTGCTCCGCGCCCAGCATCTGCCGCTGCGGATCGACAAAGTCGCCGGTCTGGGTGAAGAAGTCGCCGACGCCGAGATTGCCGGGCAGCACTTCATCGCGCCCGATGCGCCGGGTATCCAGCATGAACAGATCGATCAGGTCACCAAACGCGAAATCGCGGTAGATGCGTTCGGGATTAGCGGGGTCCGGCGGGCGAATCGGCAGCCACTCCATGGCGGCCTGCAAGGCGTTGGCCTGGCGAACCTCGATCGGCCCGTGAATCTCCGGGTCATGGTCATTGGGATCGGCCCCACCGCTCCAGGTCCCGTCGACGGTTTCGTGGTCGTCCCAGACCCAGATCATCGGATGGGCCGCGTGCAGTGCCTGCAACTCGGGCTCGCGCCGGTAGCTGGCGTAACGGGCACGGTAGTCATCGACCGTGACGACATCGATCGGCGGCTGGTGAGCGCGCACGGCGTCACGATCGGTTTCGTAGATGTAGTCGCCCAGATGCAGGAACAAATCGATGTCGTCGCGCTCGGCCAGGCGCGCATAGGCGTTCCACAACCCACGCGAGTAGTCGCCGCAGGTCGCCACGCCAAGCCGCACGCGCTCCGGCGAGCCGGTGGGCAAGGTCCTGGCGCGGCCGACGGGTGACGTGACCTCGCCCGCCGTGAACAGGAACCAGTAATGCCGGCCCGGCTGGAGTCCGGTGGCGTCGACCTTGACCGTGAAATCCCGTGCGGCATCGGTGACGACATCACCCCCGGTCACCGAAACGGTCAGATCGGCATCCTCGTAGACCGCCCAGGTCACGGTGACCGGCTGATCACCGGCCTCCGGCGTGATGCGCGTCCACAGCATCACGCGGTCGCTCAGCGGATCACCGGACGCGACACCATGGATGAAACCGACGGCATCGGGCTCGGGGCCGGCGCCGTCGTTCACGCCAGGCGCACCGGACTGCCCGCAGGCCGGGAGCAGACTGGTCGCGGCGAGCGCGGTCCCAGCCCGCAGAACATCGCGTCGATTCGGTGGCGCCATGGTCACACTGCTCCCGATTCAAATCCGGACAGCATAATTGCCTCGCGTGAATCCGGGATGATGCAAAGCGCGACCGGTATGCTGGAATGCGTTTCGAGCCATCAGGGAGGGGGCGTTGACCGAACTGACCGACACCTTGCGCGACTTCGTGCCCGCGCTGCTCGTCCTGACTGTCATGATTCTGGTGCTGGGCGGCCTGCACTGGTGGCTGCTCGCGCGGCGCGGGGATCTCGGCAACGAGGCCCGGCTGCCCCGCCAGTTGCTGCTGGCTGGCGGCACGCTGGTCGGCCTGTTGCTGCTGGTGCTGGCACTGCCCATGTCGGACAGCCTCCGCGGACAGGTGCTCAGCCTGCTCGGTGTCGTGCTCACCGGCGTGATCGGCCTGTCGTCGACCACATTCGTGGCCAATGCCATGGCGGGGGTCATGTTGCGGGTCGTCGGGCAATTCCGGCCCGGCGACTTCATCCGGCTTCAGGATCGGTTCGGGCGCGTCACCGAGCGCGGTCTGTTCCATGTGGAGATCCAGACCGAGGACCGCGACCTCACCACCTTTCCCAACCTGCTGCTGATCACGCATCCGGTCACGGTCGTGCACCGCAGCGGCACCATCGTCTCCGCGCAGGTCTCGCTGGGGTACGACATTCCCCGCGACGCCATCGAGGAAGCCCTGGTCGAGGCCGCCGGACGGGCCGGCCTGGAGGATCCCTTCGTGCAGGTCGTCGCATTGCAGGATTTTTCCGTGCTCTATCGCCTGGCCGGCACGCTCAATGAGGTCAAGCACCTACTGACGGCGCGCTCGAACCTGCGCAAGTCCATGATGGAAGCGCTCCATGGCCGCGGTTTCGAGATCGCCTCGCCGACATTGATGATCCAGCGTCAGCTCGCACCCGATACCGCCATCCTGCCGGAGGGTCAGCCCGCGAATCCCGCGACCGAACCCGGTGTCGTCGATGCGGACGCGCCGGAATCCAGGATCTTCGACAAGGCCGACGATGCTCAGGCGCTGGAGCACGCCCGCGAGCAACTGGCCGCGCTGGAGGATCGCGACAGTCCGGAGCGAACGGCGCTGGAA
Organism: uncultured Salinisphaerales bacterium; assembly: GCA_937896565.1. Lineage (GTDB taxonomy): Bacteria > Pseudomonadota > Gammaproteobacteria > Nevskiales > OUC007 > Abyssibacter. The sequence goes on along the minus strand of CALBOV010000341.1, from coordinate 27,378 downwards.
CGGCAGATCACCGAACTCGAGGCGCGCCTCAAAACCCGGGGTGATACATCGGAGCCCGGGGCCGACCGCTAGAGCGACTCGCGTCTCCGAATCTGAAGAGAAAGTGAGATACTAGGCGGTATGCCAATCTCACGACGTGTCGGCGAGGTGTCTCGTGCCGCAGCGGTGCTGCTGTGCATGACGACGCTGTCCGCCTGTGTGCATTCGGTGGAGCGATCGCCCACCGACGGCATGCCGCTGCCCGCGGACTGGATGACGGCGTCCCCGACCGCCGAGGCGACCGGTGATCCGCGCTGGTGGATGCGGTTCCAGCAGCCCGGCCTCAATGCGCTGGTCACCGATGCGCTGACGCGCAACCGCCAGCTCCAGGCCGCACGAGCCCGGCTGGATCAGGCCGATGCGCTGCTGCGGCAGCAGACCTCCGGACTTTATCCGTCGCTGGAGCTCAACGGCCGTGCCAGCCGTGGCAAGAACGTGATCTTCATCGGCGATCAGCGCGTCCAGACGATCAGCAACCAGTACAGCCTGTCGGCCAGCGCCGCCTACGAGGTCGATCTTTGGGGACGCGTGCGCCACGGCCGCACCGCATCCCGGCTCGATGCCCAGGCCGCCGCGCTGGATGCGACCGCCGCGGCCCACAGCATCGCCGCCCAGGTCACCGAAACCTGGCTCAGCCTGATCGAGACCGAAGCGCGCCTGGCGCTGACCCGCTCCCAGGCCGAGCTGAACACCCGCTATCTCGAACTGACCCGCCTGCGCTTCGAATACGGCTCCGGCTCCATCGTCGGCATCCGCCAGCAGGAGCAGCAGGTGGCCGGCGTCGAAAGCCAGGCGCCGCTGCTGACCGCGCAGGCCGGCGTGCTGCGCAACCAGCTGGCCGTGCTGGCCGGACACCCACCCGGCAAGATGCGCATCGCAGTGCCCGGCAGCCTGCCGCAGTTGCCGCCACCGCCCACCGCGGGACTGCCGGCCGATCTGTTGCTGCACCGACCCGACGTCATGGCCGCGTATCGACGCGTGCTGGCCGCGGATCATCGCGTCGGCGTGGCGGTCGCCGACCGGCTGCCCAGCCTGCGCCTGACCGCGGATACCGGCTACCAGTCGCAATCCACCGAAACGCTGTTCGACGACCTGATCTGGAGCGTCGCCGCCGGCATCGTCGGCCCGGTCTTCGACGCTGGCCGCCGCGCCGCGGAAGTCCGACGCACCGACGCCGTGCTGCGCGAGGCGCTGGCGCAGTACGAGCAGGCCTTGCTGGACGCGATGGCCGAGGTCGAGAACGCTCTGCTTCAGGAACAAGAACAGCGACGGCATGTCGAGGCGCTGGAAAAACGCGTCGCCGCAAGCCGCTCACTGCTCGAAGCCACGCGTGATCGCTACCAGAACGGCCTGTCGGACTATCTGCCCGTACTGACCGCGCTAACCACGCTGCAGGCCGACGAGCAGTCCTATCTGACGGCCAAGCGCCAACTGTTGTCCTACCGCGTCCAGTTGCATCGCGCACTGGGCGGAGACTGGTCGGTGGTCGACACCGGCAACGGGGAATCCTCATGAAACGACGGACCAAGGTCTTCGCGTTCTTCGGCATCGTGATCCTGGGCATGCTGATCCTGACGGTGCTGGTGAAGACCAAGCCAAAACCGGGTCGATCGGACGCCGGCCCCGTCAAGCCGCTGGTCGAAACGGTCCAGCTGACGGCCGGCACGGTGCGGGTGGAAATCGACGCCACCGGCACCGTGCAGGCGGCCCGCGATGTCCAGGTCACCTCCGAGGTCGGCGGTCGCGTGGAAGCCGTGGCGCCCGATTTCATTCCCGGTGGACGCGTGAAGGCCGGCGATGCACTGATCCGCCTGGAGGCCGAGCGCTTCGAGCTGGCCGTGGATCAGGCCCGGGCGAACCTCGCCCGCGCCCGCAGTGATCTGGCCCTGGAGCAGGGCCGGGTTGAGGTGGCCGAACGCGAATGGACGCTGTTCGACCGCACTGACGCGGACGGTGCGCTGGCCCGGCGCAAACCGCAGCTCGCCGCCGCCCGTGCCACGGTAAAATCCGCGGAGGCGCAGCTGCGCGATGCCCAGCTGAACCTCGAACGCAGCACCATCACCGCCCCATTCGACGGCGTCGTCCAGTCCGAATCCGTCGAGGCTGGTCAGGTGGTCAACGCCGGCCAGCAGCTCGGCCGACTGCTCGGTGACGACGTGTTCCACGTGCTCGCAAGCGTGCCCGTGGACCGCCTGCAATGGTTGCCCTTGCCGACCGCCGATGGCTCCGCCGGCGCGGCCGCCGACATCCGCCAGCCGAACACCACCAGCGCCCGCAAAGGTCGGGTGATCCGCGTGCTCGGCGATCTGGATCCGGAAGGCCGCATGGCCCGACTGCTGCTGGAGGTCCCCGAACCGCTGAGCGGCCCGACACCGCTGCTGGTTGGCGCCTTCGTCGACGTCGCGCTCCACGGCCGCGAACTGGTCGACACCATCGCAATACCGCGCGCGGCGCTCATCGGCTCCAACGCGGTGTGGCGGGTGAACGACGACAACGCACTGGAAAAGACATCGCTGACCATCACCTGGCGCAGCGATGACGCTGTCTTCATCCGCAGCGGCAGCGGCGGCCTGAATGACGGCGATCGCATCCTGAAGACCCGCATCCCGCTGGCGGTTGAGGGCATGCACGTGCGCATCGCCGGCGACGACGCTCCCGATCGGACCGAAGCCGGCGAGCCGGGCTGATCATGAACGCGCCTTCATCAACCGGCCGCAAACCCGAGTGGATGCGCGGCCCGCTGGCCTGGCTGGCGGCCAACCCGGTGGCCGCGAACCTGCTGATGCTGGTCCTGATCATCGGCGGCTGGATCATCGGCAGCGGCGTCAAGCAGGAAGTGTTTCCGGAATTCGACGCCGACATCATCACCATCGACATCGCCTACCCGGGCGCCAGCCCGGAGGAAGTCGAACAGGGCATGATCCTGGCGATCGAGGACTCGGTGCGCGGCATCGATGGCGTCAAGACGGTGGAATCCCACAGCTATGAGGGTGCCGGAACAGTCGTCGCCGAGATCGTGTCCGGCTATGACCCCGACAAGGTCTCGACCGACGTCAAGAACGCGGTGGACCGCATCACCAGTTTCCCGGAAGACGCGGAGCGGCCGATCACCAGCCTGGTGGCGATCAAGACGAAGGTGATCACGCTGGTGCTGCACGGCAACACCGATCACGCCACCCTGAGGGATCTGGCCGAGCGCGCCCGCACCGACCTGCTGAACCGCCCAGACATCACCGAGGTCGTGCTGACCAACGCGCCGCCCCGGGAGATCGCCATCGAGGTGTCGTCCAGCGCCCTGCACGCCTACGGTCTGTCGCTGCCGCAGATCGCCGACCGCATCCAGAGTCACGCCGTGGAGCTGCCGGGCGGCGCCATCCGCACCGAGGGCGGCGAGGTGCTGGTCCGCATGGACGAGCGACGCGATTTCGCACGCGAGTTCGATGATATTCCGCTGCGCACCAACCGTGAGGGCACGGTACTCACACTGGGCGACATCGCCACCATCCGCGACGGATTCTCCGACAGCTCCTACCTGGAAACCCGCTTCAACAACGACCCCGCGGTGATGCTGGAGGTCTTCCGCGTGGGCGACCAGACCCCGATCAGCGTGTCTGGCGCGGTGCGCGACTACACCACCGAGCTGAACGGCCAGCTGCCGGAAGGTTTGCGCGCGGACACCGTCTACGACGACTCCGTCTTCTACGAAGACCGCATCAACCTGCTGCTGCGCAACGGCTTGCTCGGGTTCGTGCTAGTCATCGTGTTGCTGACGCTGTTCCTGGAACCCAGACTGGCGTTCTGGGTCACGCTGGGCATTCCCATCTCGTTTCTTGGCGCCATGCTGCTGATGCCGGCGATGGACGTCAGCTTCAACATGATCTCGCTGTTCGGGTTCATCGTGACGCTGGGGATCGTGGTCGACGACGCGATCATCGTCGGCGAGAACATCTACCACCAGCGCGAGCTGGGGCACGGACGGTTGAAGGCCGCGATCCTCGGGGTGCGCGGCGTCGGTGCGCCGGTCGTGTTCGCCGTGCTGACAACCATCGTCGCATTCTCGCCGCTGTTGTTCGTCCCCGGCCCGGCCGGCAACTTCTTCCGGGTGCTGCCGGCCATCGTGATCTGCGTTCTGCTGATGTCGCTGGTCGAGTCGCTGGCCATCCTGCCCAGCCACCTCGCCCATTCGAAACATCCGCGCACCACCGGCATCGAGGGCTTCCTGGTGCGATTGCAGCATCGTGTCGCCGCATGGATGGACCGGGTGATCGAGCACCGTTACACGCCGGTGGTCCGCTGGGCGACGATGCACCGGACCATCTCCATCGCCACCGGCATCGCGGTGTTCTTCGCATCCATCGGACTGGTGGCGGGCGCGCGCGTGAAGACCGAGTTCTTCCCCAACATCGATGCCGACTTCATCTTTGCCAACGTGCGGGTGCCCTACGGCTCGAACATCGAGCTGACCCGGGACACCCTGGACAAGACCGTGGCGGCGATGCACGAGACGCTGGCCGAATACCCGGACGACGCCCGCATCGTCGACGCGGTCATCACAGTGCTGGGCGATCAGCCGAATCTCTCGCAGGCCTACCGGCCCGGCGACGGCCTGGGGTCCAGCCACCTGATCAGCGTGCAGGCCACACTGGCGCCGGCCAGCGAGCGCGACGTCAAGACCCAGGAGTTCTCGGACCGCTGGCGGGAAAAGGTGCAGCGGATTCCGGGCGTGGACCGCACCCAGTTCGTTCACACCACCGGACCGGGCGCGGGCGCCGACCTGACCGTTCAGCTCAAGCACCATGACGTGGACACACTGGAGGCGGCCGCGGACATGCTGGCCGCCAAGCTGCGCGAGTTCACCGGGCTGTCCGACATCGACAACGGCTACTCCGGCGGCAAGGAACAGCTGAACGTGACGCTGACCGAAGCCGGCAAGACGCTGGGGCTGACCTCCAGCGAGGTCGGCCGCCAGATACGTGGAGCCTTTTTTGGCGCCGAGGCGCTGCGCCAGCAGCGTGGCCGCGACGAGGTGCGGGTGATGGTGCGTCTGCCGGCGGAGGAACGCGCCGAAGAGGCGACGCTGGAGGACCTGCTGATCCGCACGCCCAGCGGGGGACTGGCCGCGCTGTCGGATGTCGCCCGGGTCGAACGCGGCCAGGCGTACACCACCATCAACCGGGACCAGGGCCGCCGGGTGCTGAACGTCACCGCCGAGGTCGACGCCAACGTCACCCAGACCAACGACGTGATCGCCGAGCTCGCGGGCTCCGTGCTGCCGGCGCTGCAGGATCGCTTTCACGGCCTGCAGTTCAGTTTCGAAGGCGCCAACCGCGACGAGGCCGAATCCCAGACCGCGATCTTCACCGGCTTCCAGCTCGCGCTGATCGGCATCTTCGTGCTGCTGGCCATGGCCTTCCGCAGCTATCTGCAACCGATCATCGTGATGTCCGCCATCCCGTTCGGCATCGTCGGCGCGATCTGGGGGCATCTGCTGCTGGACTACAAGATGAGCTTCATCTCGCTGTTCGGCATTGTCGCGCTCTCCGGCGTGGTCGTGAACGACTCGCTGGTGCTGATCGACGCGGCGAACAAGTACCGCGCGGAGGGGTTGAGCAAGCGCGACGCGATCATCCGGGCCGGCCAGCGCCGTTTCCGCCCGATCGTGCTGACATCGCTGACCACCTTCCTCGGGCTCGCGCCAATGATCATGGAAACCTCGGTGCAGGCGCGATTCATCATCCCGATGGCCATCAGCCTGGGCTTCGGCATCCTCTTCGCCACGGTGATCATCCTCATCCTGGTGCCGGCGATCTACCTCGTCATCGAGGACTTCCGTGACTTCCTGACCCGCCTGTTCGGCGGCGCCGAGCATCCGGAAACCGAAGACGAACTGGCGTAAAACCTCCCGGGTGGCGCAGTAGTGCGCCGCAACATTGGCTTGACTGCCGGTGTCGACAAGGCAGCCAGGGCAAGGACAGCGGGCATCCCGAACGCTAGTGTCCGTGCCTCACGCATTGGCTGACCACGACACATGAGCATTGCAGATCAGAGCATGGCGCGCGGACTGCGCGTACTGAACCGCCTCGCCGGCGGGACCCTGCTCGACCGCCTGGGCGTTCGCAAGCAGAGTGAACGGGCGATCTACCACGCCTCGCGCACGGGATTCGGCGTCGCCGCCGCCGCGGCGCGCAGCTTCAAGGGCGGCCCCAAGCCGGACCGCGCCCAACGCCTGCCCAGCGCCGGCGACCCCGGTCTGTTCGATCTGACGCCCAGTGAAGACCAGGCCATGCTGCAGGATGCCGCGCAGCGCTTCGCCGACGAGGCCCTGCGACCCGCCGCGGAAGAGGCCAACGAGGCCTGCTCCGCCGAGAAGGATTTGCTGGACATGGCGAACGAACTGGGCATCGCCATCCTCGGCATCCCGGAAGAACTGGGCGGCGCGGGCACCGAACGCAGCACGGTCACCAATGTACTGGTCGCCGAGGCGCTGGCTCACGGCGACATGGGGCTGGCCTTCGCCTGCCTGGCGCCGTCGGCCGTCAGCAATGCCCTGGTGTTGTGGGGCAACGCGGAACAACAGGGCAAGTACCTGCCCGCCTTCGCGGAGGAGACCACACCGGTCGCCGCGCTGGCGCTGTCCGAGCCTGTTCCGCTGTTCGATCCGATGTCACCGGCAACCGTCGCCAAGCCGGTGGATGGTGGCTGGTCGCTGAGCGGCATCAAGTCTCTGGTCCCGAACGCCGCCACCTGCGAGCTGTTCATCATCGGCGCCATGGTCGAAGGCGAGGGCCCGGCGCTGTTCGTCGTCGAGTCCGACCCGGCGACCATGTCCATCGCTCCGGATCCGGCGATGGGCCTGCGCGCCGCCGCGACCGGGCAGGTGCAACTCGACGGCGTGGTCGTCCCGACCGCCGCCCGCCTCGGTGACGGCGCCAAGGCCGCGACCGACGCTTACACAGAATGCGTCCGCCTGAGCCGTCTGGCCTGGTGCGCCATGGCCATCGGCACCGGCAAGGCCGTGCTCGACTACGTGATTCCCTACGTCAACGACCGACAGGCCTTCGGCGAACCGATCAGCCACCGCCAGTCAGTGGCCTTCATGGTCGCCAACATCGCCATCGAGCTGGAAGGCATGCGCCTGACCACACTGCGCGCCGCGAGTCTGGCCGAACGTGGCAAGGCCTACGCCCGCGAGGCCGCCGTGGCCCGCCGCCTGTGCGTGGACAAGGGCATGCAGATCGGCTCCGACGGCGTGCAGTTGCTCGGCGGCCATGGCTTCACCAAGGAATACCCGGTCGAGCGCTGGTATCGCGACCTGCGCGCCATCGGCGTCATGGAGGGCGGCCTGCTCGTCTGAGCGCCGCGGAGAAAACAATCATGATCAATCTCGAAGTCCCGAAGAAATTCACCGGCCTGGTCCGCCAGGCGCATCAGGTCTCCAAGGAAGTGCTGCGCGCCAACTCGCGCAAGTACGACCTCGCCGAGCACGAGTACCCCAAGGAACTGGACATGCTCGCCGCGCTGGTCGACGGCATGAACGATGGCGGCGGCCAGGGTGCCGGTGCCGCGGGCGTGCGCCGCGACAAGTCCGACGACGGCAGCAACAAGAACGGCAGCAACCTGTCCACCGCGCTGGGCATCATCGAGATGTGCTGGGGCGACGTCGGTCTGCTGCTGTCCATGCCGCGCCAGGGCCTGGGCAACTCCGCCATCGCCTCGGTCGCCAACGACGAACAACTCGATCGCTTCGCTGGCCGCTGGGCCGCGATGGCGATCACCGAGCCGGGCTGCGGCTCCGATTCGGCGGCGATCCGCACCACCGCGGTCAAGGATGGCGACGAGTACATTCTCAACGGCGAGAAGATCTACGTGACCGCAGGCGATCGCGCCGATCTGGTCGTGGTCTGGGCAACACTGGACAAGAGCGTCGGCCGCGCCGCAATCAAGTCCTTCGTCGTCGAGAAGGGCACGCCCGGCTTCGAACTGGTGCGTCTGGAGAAGAAGCTTGGCATCAAGTCCTCCGACACCGCCGCCTTCGTGCTGAAGGACTGCCGAGTGCCCGCGGAGAACCTGCTGGGCGACCCGACGGTCAACGTGGAAAAGGGCTTTGCCGGGGTCATGCAGACCTTCGACAACACCCGTCCTCTGGTCGCGGCGATGGCCATCGGCCTGGCCCGTGCGGCACTGGAGGAAACCCGCAAGGTGCTGGAAGACGCCGGCGTCGTCATCGACTACGACCAGCTTGCGACCAAACAGACCGCGGCGGCCGCCGACTTCATCCGCATGGAAGCGGACTTCGAGGCCGCCCGTCTGCTGATGATGGAAGCCGCCTGGATGGCGGACAACCGCAAGCCGAACTCGCTGCAGGCGTCCATGGCCAAGGCCAAGGCGGGACGCTCCTGCGTCGACATCAGCCTCAAGTGCGTAGAGCTTTGCGGCAACCTCGGCTACAGCGAGGACAGCTTCCTGGAGAAGTGGGCGCGCGACAGCAAGATCCTCGACATCTTCGAGGGCACGCAGCAGATCCAGCAGCTCATCATCGCCCGGCGCCTGCTGGGCAAGTCCTCAGCCGAACTGAAATAGGCAAACACGCCACCAACGGTAGACTGGGATGCCCGCCGACTAGGCGGGCATTTCATTTCCACCGCGGGTTCTCATGTCACATCCCGGACACCGGGCCACCGCGCTGCTGCTCGCGAACAGAATCCTCGGGACGTACTGACCCCGCCCGTCGGGGCCATTCAAGACATTGATATCGCCGCCGATAAGGACAAGGCAACCCAGAGGTCTCACGCCATGTCCGCCGAACAGCTTCTTGCCCACGCCAACAAACTGCCCACCGTCCCGAAGGTGGTGCACGAACTGATGTCCTCCTTCCAGCAGGAAGACGTCGAGACCGCACGCATCGCAGGGCTGATCGAAACCGATCCGGTGATCAGCGCCAAGGTGCTGCGCCTGGCGAACTCAGCCTATTTTCACCGCAGCCGCAGCATTGGCAGCATCAGTGATGCCGTCATGCACCTCGGCTTCGAACGCGTGCGCAATCTCGTCGTTGGCTGCGGCCTGATCGGATCGATGCAGACCCCGCCCGGCATGGACAAGCCCGGGTTCTGGCGGCATGCGGTCTTCACCGCGGTCGCCTCGCGCGAGCTGGCCAAACTCGGCCAGAAGAGCGCCTCCAGCGAAACCGTGGAGCCGGAAATGGCCTTCGCGGCCGGCATCATCTACCCGGTGGGCGAGTTGCTGCTGCGCTGGGCAAAACCGATGGAGCTGTTCCAGCTCGACGGTTGCGAGCCCTACTGCACGCCCGCCCGCGCTGAATCGGAGCGCAAGATCGTCGGACTGGATTTCGCATCGACCAGCGCACTGCTCGCCGATCACTGGAAATTTCCGAAGGAACTGTCCGACGGACTGCGCGCCGCGGGCGACCCCGACAACGCCGAACCCTTCTCACCGCTGGGCGCCATCGTCGCGGTGGGCTCGGTGCTCGCGGCGGCCTCGGCAATCCGCATGGAACCGCCGGTCAACGGATACACCCTCAACCGCGTCGGCATCCGCATCGATCAGGTCTGGAGCCTGCCGCCGATCAACGAATTGTCCAACGGACTGGACACGATGCTGCTGGAATCCTGATCGACAACGCCCGCCTCAGGACAACCGACGCGGCACCTGCTGGGCCACCAGCGCAAGTATCCACGCGATGCCGGCTGCTACCGCCCCGGCCACGAACAGCGGCACGTATTGCTCGATCCGCCCGTACCAGCCAGCCATGATCGCCGCCCCGTTGGCCTGACCAATCGCGAAGGCCACCGTCGCACCCGCCCACCAGCGGGCATGCGCCGCGGCACCGGCGATCTCGGCCAGCGCCGCGGAGGTCATCGACACCGCGCCAGGCACCAGTGCGCCGATGACCAGACTGGATAGCGTCAGCGTCACCGGATGGCCGGTTACCACCGGCACCACGACCGCCAGCGCCGTGGCGGCGTAGCAGGCCTGCAACATCATCGGCACGCCCACGCGTCCGGCCATGCGGACGATGACGGTCGGTCCGATCAACGACCCGAAGCCGACGATCCACCACTGAACGGCGGCGAATCCTTGGCTCATCCCGCGTTCGCGCACGAGAAAGTCGACCCAGAACACGCCGTGGGGAACAATCCCGACCGCCTCGAATGCGTAGGCGCCGATCACCAGGACCGGCGCCACAAGCCACCATCCGCGCGGAGTGACGCCATGCGAGGCGCCCACTTCCGTCGGACGCTCGGCCTGCATCACGATCCACCCGCGCAGGCCGATCATCGCCGCGAGGCCGGCCAGCCCGGCCATCAGCAACCAGGCCGTGGTCGGTCCGATCCACGGCAGCGCGGTGGCCACCCCGGCCGTCAGCAGCGTACCCAGCCCGATTCCGGTGAAGGTCACCCCACTGACGCGCGCGCGCTCCAGCGGCGACACCGCGGTCAGCGCCGCGCTAACGCCCCTCACCATGAGCCAGGCGCCTGCCATCCCGCAGACGAATCGCCACGCGTTCATCCACCAGAGACCGAGCGGAATGGCACAGGCCAGAAAACTGATGACCACAAACACCAGTGCCGTCGGAATCAGGGAATGACGTTCCGAGCGCGGCGCGACCAGCGTCAGAATCGCACCCAGACAATAGCCGACAAGATTCGCGGCGCCGGCCTGCGCGGCCTCGGCGGGTGTCAGCCAGCCCGCTTGGATCATCTCCGGAATCAGCGGCGGATAGGCGAACCGTCCCAGCGCGATTCCGACCAGCGTGGCGCAGAACCCCAGCGTCTGAGCGGCCATTCGTTGGCGGCGGCTTGTCGCTCGCAGGGTCATCAAGAGATCGGGTTATCGAACAGGGCGGCGGATTGTCGCCGATCCCGCCGGCATTTGCCCGTCGTCAGGTTGTCCGCCGACCTGTCCCGGTCGCGAGGAATCGCGAGCTGGCGCGAGCATCGCGACCCGATGGGTCGCCCTTCAGCCGGCTTCCTCCTCACGGGCCAGCTTATCCCACAACGTGCCGGAGCGCTGGCCGGACTGATCATCCGCGGGAGGCAATTCATCGGTAGGCGGCGCGGAGTCCTGGGTGGACTCCAGCACGGCGCGATCGGAAGGTTCGTCGTCGATGTCCTGGCGATAGGCGACGATGATTTCCACACGCCGGTTGCGGGATCGCTGCTCGGGCGTGTCATTGGGCTCCAGCGGCCGCGACGACCCGTAACCACTGACGACAAGCTGTGACTCGTCGATGGAACCCACCTTGATCACCTCTTCGACCACCGACACAGCGCGGGCGGCCGACAGATCCCAATTGGAGGAGAACCCGCCGCCGCGATGCACCGGCACGTCGTCGGTGTGACCGGCCACGGTGACCTGCTGCGACTTGGCGTCGATCAGGCTGACCACGCGATGAATCAGGTCGCCGGCACCGTTGACCAGCCGCGCGCTGCCGGACGGGAACGACACATGCTCGGGAAAGCGGACGACGACCTGGTCGCGGTTACGCTCCAGAATGATGCGACCGATCTCGATGTCCTCCTTCAGGCCTTCCTTGAGCTTCCTGTATAGCGCCTCGCCGGCGGTGGTGGACACCACCTTTTCGACGGTCCGGACCTGCTGGGTCGGCGTGCTGTTGTGCCCGGTGCCTGAGATGATTCCGGTCTCCAGGCCCTGCTGGGCGTCGTCCCGCTTGCTGATGTACTGCACGCCGCCGAAGGCTTCACGCATCGAGCCAACCACCGCCTCGAACTTGGAGATGTCCATCTTCGCCTGCGCGAACAGCAGCACGAAAAAGCACATCATCAGCGACATCATGTCGGCGAAGGTCGCCATCCACAGCGGGACGTCGGTTCCCTTCTTCTTCTCCTTGGGTTTTGCGAACACGGGAATAGTCCGTCAGCCTGCGCCGATCAGGCGGCGGCCGCGGGGGCCTTGTCGTCGTTGGCCGCCTTGCTGTTCTTGCCTTCCGGCAGACAGGCCTTGAGGCATTGCTCCAGCAACCTCGGGCTGGTGCCTTCACGCAGTCCGATGACGCTTTCGACGATCAACACGCGAGTATCCATCTCCTGCTCCGCGCGCATTGCCAGCTTGTCCGCGATGGGCAGAAACACCATGTTCGACAGCATGGCGCCATAGAGCGTGGTCAGCAGCGCCACGGCCATGGCGGGACCGATGCCGGAAGGGTCGGACAGCGTGGCCATCATCTGCACCAGGCCAACCAGGGTACCGATCATGCCGAACGCCGGGGCGGCATCGCCCATGGCGCGAAAGACCTTCTCGCCCATCTCCGCGCTCTTGATTGACGCGGTGATCTCCTTGCCCAGCAGGTCCTTGATGAACGCGGCGTCGTGACCGTCCACGCACATCTGGATGCCCTTGCCCAGCAGCGGATCGGGAACCTCGACTTCCTCCAGCGCCAGCATGCCCTTCTTGCGTGCGGTGTCGGCCATCTCCTTGACGGTCTCGATCAGCTCGTAGGGGTCGACGGCGCTGAACTTGAACGCGGTCTTGGTCGCCGTGCCGAATGCCTTGAAGCATTCGCCGATGGGAAAGCGGATCAGCGTGCCGCAGAAGGCGCCGCCGATCACGATGATCATCCCGGGCACGTTGATGAACGGACCGATACCGGTACCCACGGCCATGGATCCGATGATGAGGACGAGTCCAACAATCAGACCGATGAGGGTCGCGAGATCCATGAGTGCCGCCTGTGGGTTCGTGCTGTCCGGGTTGCTGTTGTCTATCGGCTGCCGCCGCGGACTCTTGAACCGGAGGGTGACGATCCCGATAGCCGGGCCAGGCGTCGCTCAGCGCGTGAGATCCAGCTGCCAGTAGCCGACATCGATCCAGCGACCGAACTTGTAACCCACCGCGGGAAACACGCCGCGGCACTCGAACCCCAGGCGCTCGTGGAATGCAACGCTGGCGGGATGCGGCAACGCGATCACCCCCATGACCATGCGCATGTCACGCGCCCGGAGCTGATCGAACAGGTCGCGGTAAAGCAGGGTGCCAACGCCCTGGCCACGCGCCGCCTCGCCGAGGTAGATCGCGCTCTCGGCGACAAAGCGATAGGCCGCACGCGCGCGCCAGAGCCCCGCGTAGGCGTAGCCCAGTACCTGACCGTCGCGCTCGACGACGCGCCAGGGGAGGCCCTGATCCTGCACCCCGAGCACCCGTGCGGCGATCTGCCCGGCACCGAGCGTGTCTTCCTCGAACGTCACGACGGTATCGGTGATGAACGGGTTGTAGATCGCCGCGATGGTCGGCGCGTCGGCCTCCACGGCATCGCGAAGTTGGCAATCGGACATGTGGAATCAGGCCCCGTTCGGACAGTGGCTGGCGACCCGACGGAGTATGCCCGCACTGAACACGACCGTGCGCCACGCGGCCATCTTCGTTAGCGTCTCGGCTACATCCGAACCAGACATTGATTCCATGGGTTTACTGATCGACGGCGAATGGCATGACCGGTGGTACGACACCGACCGGCATGGCGGTCGATTCAAGCGGCAGGAACAGGCGTTTCGCCACTGGGTCACGCCGGATGGTGCGCCCGGGCCCAGCGGCGATGGCGGCTTTCCGGCCGAGCCCGGGCGCTATCACCTGTACGTCTCCTACGCCTGCCCCTGGGCGCACCGCACCCTGATCTTCCGCGCCCTGAAGGGCCTGACGTCGATGATCGACGTCTCCGTCGTGCATTGGCACATGGGTGCCGATGGCTGGACGTTCCAGCCCGGCGCCGGTGTGACCGGCGACCGGCTCATGGGCCATGAACTGCTACGTGATGTCTACCTCGCCGCGGACCCGGACATGACCGGTCGCGTGACCGTGCCGGTACTGTGGGATACGCAGCGGAACACCATCGTCAGCAACGAGTCCTCAGAGATCATCCGCATGTTCAACAGCGCCTTCGACGCGGTCGGCGCCACCCCGGGCGACTACTACCCAGCCCCGCTGCGCACGGAGATCGACGCACTGAACGAGCGGATCTACGACACCGTCAACAACGGCGTCTACAAGGCCGGCTTCGCGTCGACGCAGGCCGCCTACGACGAGGCGGTCCACCCCCTGTTCGACACACTGGACTGGCTGGATGCCCGGCTGGGCGACCGTCGTTTCCTGACCGGCGACGCACCGACCGAAGCGGACTGGCGGCTGTTCCCCACGCTGGTCCGCTTCGACACCGCCTACCACGGCCACTTCAAGTGCAACCGTCGCCGGCTGGTCGACTATCCCAACCTGTGGCCCTACACGCGGGAGCTGTTCCAGTGGCCGGGCATCCGGAACACCGTGAACCTGACCCATGTGGCCAGGCATTACTACGGCAGTCATCCGCAGGTGAATCCGACCGGCATCGTGCCGATCGGGCCGGATCTGGATTTCGAGGCCCCGCACGGACGGGACCGCCTCGGCTGACGCGATGGCTACCAGCCGCCGTGGGCAATGTCCGGGTGGTCGTTCATGCCGAACACCACCGCGCAATCACCGCCGTTGCCACGGGCATCATCCAGCGCCTGGTCGGCCTGGCTCAGCAGCGTCTTGGAGAAATGATGCGGCGTCGGCACGAAGCAGGCGCCGCCGACGGAAACCCGCACTGTCTCGCCGGGAGCGCCTGGCAACGGAATCCGGGCTTCACGCACCGAGCTCACAATGGACTCGGCGACCTGACGCGCACCACCAGGTTGCACGTCGGCCAACAGCGCGCAGAACTCGCCCACCCGGATGTGCCCGGCGAAATCGGCCCTGCGCCGCAGCGCCAGTGACACCAGATTGCCGACCGCAATCAGGGTGTTGTCGACCTCGGCGCCGGTCTGCCGGCGAACCAGCGAAAAACGACCGATGTTGATCACCAGCAGGCAGATATTGAGTTGCTGCTTGGTGCAGAACGCCCATTGCTGATCGAGCCGCTGCAACAACAGTTCGCGGCCCGCGAGACCGGTGCGGTGATCGAACCCCGCTAGCTCGACGGCAGGATCAACGGCCCGGCGCCATTGTTTGACCTTGCTCAGATTCTGCATGGACGGTCTCGCAACACGGGATGGAAGCGCACCAGCGGAGCATGACCCCGCTGCGCGGGGAAGTCTACGAGGCGCCGACCATGGTCTGAACGTCAGACTCGTCAAGCCAGGCCGCGACCACGCGATTGCGCCCGGCCTGTTTCGCCCGATAAAGCGCCTGATCGGCCTCGTTCATGTAGAACTGGGTGTCATTGTTCATCACGTCCTCGAAGCTCGACGCCGAGGACACGCCGACCGAGATCGTGACTGGGCTGCTGTCGAACGCGGGATGCGGAATGCCCATTTCCTGTACCGCGCGGCGGAACTCATCCATCAGCATGACCGCCGCGTCACCGGGCGTGTTCGGCAGAATCACACTGAACTCCTCGCCACCGTAACGACAGACCAGATCGCCGGCCCGCCGCGTACGCGCCGACAGCGCCCCGCCGATACGGCGCAACACCTGATCACCCTCCGAATGCCCGGCGGTGTCGTTGAACGGCTTGAAGTGATCCACGTCGATGATCGCGTAACTTAGCGGCAGATGATTGCGATTGGCGCGACGCCATTCATTGACGAGCTGGCGATCGAAGTGGCGGCGATTGAAACAGCCGGTGAGCGGATCCCGGATGGAATCGCGCCGCAGCGCCAGCATGTCCTCGATCACGCGAACGCCGTCGTGAATCACCCGCTGCTGCATGCGCGGAAACGTGCGCGGCCGATCATGGGCGACGGCGAGCACACCGATCGTTTTTTCCTGGTGCCCGGAAAACACCGGATAAATCGCCGCGGAACAGACGTCCCGCGTCTGCACCGAGAACAAGCTGTTCCCGTTGTCGTCCAGATCGTCCAGGTCATGCACACGGATCGGCTCGCCCGAATCGATCACAGCCCATTCCGGTGACGAGGACCGTTCCCTCAATTCCGATGCACAGCCGTGCGCCGCCACAGGCACCAGCCTGTCGCCGACCACCATCGACAACCATGCCCACTTGCATGCCGTACCGCCCGCAACGAGGCCAAGAACACGTTGCAGGCTGTAATCGACCTCATCGAGATTGATGCCGTGAACATCATTCACTTCGTGCCGTATCAGTTCCTGTACGGACTCGATCAGATTTTCCATGGAGTACTGACTCAACTACCGCTCGGGCCGGTCTCCGCCGCCCATTAACCGCACCGGGTCCTCTGCCCGGTCAGTCGTCATGTTTCGACGGACGAACGCCGTCTTCACATAATTTACACAACGGTACCTGAACACGGTCTGGCGCTGGCATACGACCCGACCACCGGCATCATGGTCTGACCAACGCCAATTGTGCGCCGTTCGTGACCGTTACCGACAGGATCGGACAACTTGACGCGTCCCCGCCAGGGGTGAACAAGGCGGTGTCAGTCACGTGCGCGGCATCCGCCGCGCGCTGAACGTCAGCTTGCGATGCGATAACAGGGCACGTACTCGGCACCGGGCAGTCGCATCCGTCGCTGTTCCACGAAGCTGCGCAGCAATGCGTCGAGTTCGGCGGCGATCGCCGGCTCGCCCCGAAGCTCGAAGGGCCCGTGTTCGGCCACGGCATGGATGCCCGCCGGTTTGACGTTGCCCGCGACGATGCCGGAAAAGGCCCGGCGAAGATTCGCGGCCAGATCGCTGCTCGACTGCTCCAGGTGCAAGCAAAGGCCCGCCATCGCCTCATGGGTGGGCTGGAACGGCGTCTGGAACTGCCCGTCGATGCGTAGCTTCCAGTTGAAACCGAAGGCATCGCGGGCTTTCTCCCGCCAGTCGAAGACCTGACTGGTGCCCTCGGCGACGCTGCGCGCCACGGCGACGGGGTCATCGATGATGATGCGATAAAGCCGCTGCGCCGCCTGCCCCAGCGTGGCGCCGATGAAGCTGTGCAGCTGCTGGAAATAGGCGCGCGCGCTGGACGGGCCGGTGAAAATCACCGGAAACGGTATCGCCTCGTTCTGCGGGTCCAGCAGGATACCCAGCAAATGCAGGATCTCCTCGGCGGTGCCGACACCACCCGGGAACACGATGATGGCGTGCCCGAGCCGCACGAAGGCCTCCAGGCGCTTCTCGATGTCCGGCATCACGACCAGTTCGTTGACGATCGGATTCGGGGGTTCGGCCGCGATGATTCCCGGCTCGGTCACGCCCAGGAAGCGCCCCTCGCGCAGGCGCTGCTTGGCATGCCCGACCGCGGCGCCCTTCATAGGCCCTTTCATCGCTCCCGGCCCACAGCCGGTACAGACGTCGATGCCGCGCAACCCCATCGCGTGACCGACCTCCTTGCAGTAGTCGTATTCCTCGCGCGCGATGGCATGCCCACCCCAGCACACCGCCAGCGGTGAGCGCTCGCCAGCGTGGATCACACCGGCGTTACGCAACAACTCGAACACGCCGTCGGTGATCGATGCCGGCGTATCCAGTTGCGGAATGGCCGCGGCGGCCACCAGATCACGCAGCACGCTGAACAGGTGCTCGCGAATGCCCTCGATGATCCGACCGTCGACAAACGCCTCGTCCGGCGCGTTGACCAGCTGCAGGCGAATGCCCCGCGGCTCTTCCCGAACCCGGACGTCGAAGGTGGCGTAGCGAGCCATCACCGCGGCCGCGTCATCCAGCTCGCTGCCAATGTTCAGCACGGCCAGCGCGCAAGCCCGGAACTGCTCGTGCAGCCCCCCGGCTTCGGTCGACGACAGCGCCGCGACCTCGCGGCGTGACAACAACCTCAGCGGCCCGCTGGGCCCAATGTCTGCATCCATCTCGTCAAGCCTTGTTGATCACCGCGCCTAGGGAAACAGCACCACCTGACGCACGGCCTCACCCCGATCGAGCACATCAAAGGCAGCGTTGATGTCATCCAGTTCCAGTGTGTGGGACATCAGGCGATCCACCGGCAGCAGCCCCGCCTGGTACATGGCGATGAAGCGCGGGATGTCACGACTCGGAATCGCCGAGCCCATGTAACTGCCCCGCAGCACGCGTTCGTCCACGGTCAGGCTCACGGCCTGAATGTCGAGTCGCGCCTTGGGATGCGGCAGCCCGACGGTGACCGTGGTACCGGCGCGACCGGTCGCGGCATAGGCGGTCTCCAGCACCTTGGCGCTGCCCACCGATTCCACCACCGTGTTCGCGCCGCCGTGGGTGATCGCACGCACCTGGTCCAGCGCGTCGGGGTCGGCGGCGTTCACCGTATGGGTGGCTCCCAGTTCCTTCGCCAGAGCCAACTTGTCATCGGACAGGTCCACCGCGACCAGCGGATTGGCCCCGGACGCACGCGCCCCGATCAGCGCCGCCAGACCCACACCGCCCAGACCGTAGACCGCGCAGCTGGTTCCGGGCTGCACCTTGGCCGTGTTGACAACGGCGCCAACCCCGGTCATGACCGCGCAGCCGAACAACGCGGCGATCTTGAAATCCAGACTCGGATCGATCATGACGCAGGATTTCGCGGACACGGTCGTGTAATCGGCGAACGCCGACACCCCGAGGTGGTGATTCAGTTCGCCGGCCTCGTCATGAAACGGCCTGGACCCGCTGAGCAGACTGCCGCCGGCGTTCGCCACGGCGCCCGGAGCGCACATCGCGGGCCGGCCTTCGGAACAGGCCGGACATTCCCCGCAAACCGGCACGAACGAGAACACCACATGGTCGCCCACCTCGAGCTTGCTGTTGCCGGGCCCGACCTCGACGACCTCGCCCGCGGCCTCATGGCCAAGCACCATCGGCATCACGCGGGGGCGCGAACCGTTGATGACCGACAGGTCCGAGTGACAAAGGCCGGCGGCGCGGACACGGACCATCACCTCACCGGCGCCGGGCGGCGCCAGTTCCACCTCGCGAATCTCCAGTGGTCGGCTCTCGGCATAGGGAGCCGCGGCCCCCATCTCTCTCAGCACGGCGGCACGTGTTGTTCTCATGACGTCATCTCCAAAGCTTGCAGCGCCTGACGCAGCGCATCGGGAATCGGGACCGGCCGTCTCGTGTCACGATCCACGAACACGTGAACGAAATGGCCTTCGGCCGCCGGGCCCGGGCTGGTCTCGCCGAACAGGCCGATGCCGTAACGCACGCTGCTGTTACCGAGGTGATCCACGCGCAGGCAGGCCGACACCATTTCCGGGAAGGCCAGCGACCGGTGGAACTTGCAGCCGGTCTCGATGGCGAGACCGATGACCGGCCCCGCGTGAATATCCAGCCCGCCACGGCGGATCAGATAGTCGTTGATCACCGTGTCGAAGTAGCTGTAGTACTCGACATTGTTCACGTGTCCGTAGACATCGTTGTCTTTCCAGCGGGTCGGGATCTTCAGTTGGTGCGGGTAATCGTCGGCCGTCGACATGCCAGGCGGTCCTGTGAGTTATTCGGGGTCCAGAAGAAACGGTGGGGGCGGCTCGTCGGCACGCATCCAGTTGTCGCCCACCGACAGCGCGCAAATCCGGCTGACATGCGACAGCGGGCGACTGGCCTGTTCGGCCCAGTCGTTGAACGCGGCCTGACAGGCGGCGAGTTCGGCCCGCGAGGTCGGAGCCTTGGTGACGATGTTGTTCGCGATCAGCAACGCGACCACATCGCCGGTGGGCTGAAAGCTGTCCTTGCCGGCCATGCGCAGGAAGATGCAGGCGCTCATGCCACCAAGCCGGCTGCCGCGCCGTGACAGCTCGCGCCAGAGGCCGACGATGTCATCGGTCGGCCAGTCGGCAATCCATTGCGCGAAGCTGCCATGTGTCTCCGCGATGTCGAGCATGAACCGGGCATTGCGCGGCACCGAGCCGATCTTCTGCCGGTTGCGGACAATGCGCGCGTCGGCGGCCAGCGCCTCGAGCCCGGGACCGTCCAGCGCCGCGCAGTGCTCGGGATCGAAGCCCCGGAACGCCGCCTCGAAACCCGGCCATTTCTGCTCGATCACGCGCCAGGCGAATCCCGCCTGGAACACGCGCTTGGTCATCAGGCTCAGGTAGCGATCGTCAGCCGTCGCGGCCAGTTCCTCCGATGTCGATACCGGCGGCAGCAGAGCATCCACGGCCGCCGCACCGCCCTTGCGCTTGCAGGCGCGCTGGTAGATCCGTTCGAAGGATTCGTACTGCGCCATCGCGGTTCAGGCGATCGAGAGCAGGAACAGCGTCGCCAGCGGCGGCACGCCCTGGAGCAGCGCCGCGCGACGCATCCGCGCATCCGAGACAGCCAGCACGATCGCGGCACCCAGCATCACCGCGCAACAAACGACGATGACCGGAACGCCCGTGGCCGTGTTGCCCATCGCCGCGAGGATCATGCCGACCACCAGACCGATCGCGAGAAACAGGTTGTAGAAGCCCTGATTCAGCGCCCAGGGCCGCGCGGCCTCGGCCGCCTCGGGCGAGGCGATCTGAAAGCGTCGCTGCACGGTGGACCGGCTGAACAGCACCGACTCGAAAAGGAAGAACACGCCGTGCAACAGCGCGGCCAGTCCGGCCGGAATCAGCGCGATGGTCAGCATGGCGTCTCCCCGAAGCTTCGAATCGGCATGGACGATCCGGTGACTGTGTACCGCCGCGTCCATGATTTGGCGGCATTATGCGGGAGCCTCGGTCCTGACGCGACGCCAGCAACGAAAAAGCCCCCGGCGCCGAAGCGCCGGAGGCTACTGGTTCCCCAGTTCCTGCCTAGTCGATGATGGTGATCACCGGACCGGAGGTCGGCAGACCGGACGGTTGGACCACCAGCCCCGAATCCGCACCGGCCGCATCCACAGCCGTCAGCGTGAACTGATAGGTGGTGCTGGTCGGCGCCGGCCCCTGCGGCCCTTGCGGACCCACCGGACCCTGCGGACCGACGGGGCCCTGCGGACCGGCCGGCCCCGGGAGGCCCTGAGCGCCGCGCGCGCCGTTGGCGCCGTTGTCACCCTCACAGCCAGCCAGCGCGATGGCAGCCACGACGGCAGCAGCCGCCAGCGGCAGACGACGGCGGGACATGCCGCCAACGCCCATCAGGCCCAGCAGCATCAGACCGCTGCCCGCGAACATCGGCGCCGCCAGCCAGGCAATGCTGGAACTGAAGTCCACCGCGACCACGTAGGCCTCGCTGGAACCCGCCGCCACCGAACGCGCCGGCGTGAAGGTCACGACGAAGGTTCCGGCGACACCGTCGATGTTGACGGTCGCTGGCACCGTGCTTTCGCCGGCATCCACCGCACCGTTGCCGTTGGCGTCGATGTAGACGTCCGCTGCGGTGATGTCACCGTCGAAGTCACCGCTGCCACTCAGGGTGCCGGAGAATCCGGTGACATTCACAGCCTCCGCCGAGCCGTTGTTCACGGTCATGCCGATGGCCGCGACATCCTGCTCACCGGCCGCGAAGCTCACGCCGCCGCCATTTCCGGTGTTGCCATTGGCCACGATCGCCACCGGCGGGTTGTCGGTGGTTTCGTACGCGCCGATATCGCAGGTCGCGCTACCGTCACCGTCTCCATCGAACGGACGGGTAAAGCCCGCGCCACGCTGGTCGACATTGTTGATGGCCATGCCGGCACAGGTGGCATTCAGACCACCATCAACGGCAGGACCGCTGGTCAGCGCTACCGTCATCGTCGGACCGCCATTCATCTGCAAGCCGTCCATGGAAAGACCCGCCGGCACGCCGGTGACGTTGGCCGGGCCGCTGACCGTGGCACCGGAAGCATCGGCCACCAGGTTGTAGCCGCCGCCATCGACCGCACCGGAGACATCAGCCGCCGTGGTCGCCATGTTGTCGCCGATCAGCGTGTTGGTCGCGCCGAAGCTCGCCGTGGCATCTTCCAGGAACACGCCGCCGCCCTCGGTCGTCGCCATGTTGGACGCGATGGTCGCGTTCACGGCATTGACGATGGCGCCCGGCTTGAGCAGCAGGCCGCCACCCACTTCATTGCGGGTTCCGGAACCGTCCTGCTCCACGGCGCCATTACCGAACACGGTGCTGTTCCACAGGTTCAACGTCGAACCCGCGAACACCCAGAGACCACCGCCTTCGTTGTTGGCGACGTTGTTCCACACCGTGGACCGATCCACGGTCACCGTGCTGGCACCGCCCGTGATGTGCAGCGCGCCACCATTGCCGGGGTTGTTGCCGGCCAGATTGCTGGCCATCGTCGATTCGGTGATCGTCACCGTGGTCGCCGACATGGTGGACACATCCTCCAGCGCACCACCCGCACGGCTGGCGCCGTTGTTGGACAGGGTGGAGCCGGTGATGGACAGCGTGCCGTTGAAGTTCAGCACGCCACCGCCGGAACCGGACACACCCGAGGCGACGTTGTTGGTGATCGTGGCGTTGGCGACGGTCATCACGCCACCATTGTTGAACAGCGCGCCGCCGCCGTTGTCAGCGTCGTCACCCTGGGCATCGTTGGCATCCAGCGTCGTGCCGTCGACGGCCAGGATGCTGGGCGCACCAAAGTTCCAGAGGCCGGCACCTTCGGCCGCGGCCACGTTGTTGTTCACGGTTCCGCCAACCACGGAGACAAAGCCGCCGAACGTGCCACCACCGTCACCGGTGATGTGCAGACCACCACCATTGCCCGGTGCCGCCACGGCCACCAGCGAGCCCAGCGTCACGCCGGCACTGTTGCCGTCCAGCGCGACGTTGGTCAGCAGGATCGTCGGCACGCCGGTCGTGGTGTCGTTCAACGTCGAGCGATCCTCGATGCCACCGCCGGCGCGATTCGCCACGTTGCCGGTGATCGAGCCACCGGTCATGGTCACGGTGCCTTCGTTGTTGAAGATGCCACCACCGGAACCGGATGCACCCAGCGCGCTGTTGCCGCTGATTTCCGTGCCGCCGGTGATGGTGATGTCGCCGCCCTGGTTGAACAGCGCGCCGCCGCCATCGTCGCCCGCGTCACCGTTGGCCGCGTTGGCGGTGAAGACCACAGCGTCCACGGTCATGGGGCCGGATCCGTTCCAGAGGCCGCCGCCCTCACGTGCCGCGGTGTTGCCGGTGACCATGCCGCCGACCACCTGGATGGTGCCCGGACCGGACACATGCAGTGCGCCACCGTTGCCCGGATTGGCCACCGCGCCGTTGCCCACGCCGGCGCCGTTGCCGGACAGGGTCACGTTGTTCAGCGTCACCGTCGTCGCCACTTCGCGCGCGTTGTCCTCGATGCCGCCACCGGCGCGATTCGCGATGTTGTTGCGAATCATCGAGTCGCTGACGGTCAGCACGCCACCGTTGTTGAGAATGCCGCCACCCGTGGCGCTCACGCCGAGGGCCGTGTTGCCGTCGATGACCGCGTTGGACACGATCATCGTGCCGCCCTGATTGAACAAGGCACCGCCGCCATCCTCGCCGATCAAATCGCCCGCACCGTCGTCAGTGCCCGGGCCGGTGGCCGCGTTTCCGACAAAGCTGGCGCCATTGATGGTCATCGTGCCGGCGTTGTTCCACAGCGCACCGCCTTCCTGACCCGCGATGTTGTTGGAGAACGTTCCGCCCTCCACCGTCGAGTCCACGGCGCCGCTGATGTGCAGGAAGCCGCCGTTGCCGGGGCTGGTGCCGACTTCGTTACCAAAGGCATCAACGTTGGTCAGCGTCGTTGACGGGCCGGACGCAATCTCGATACCGCCGCCAGCGCGATTCGCGGTGTTGCCGCTGAATGTCGTGCCGGACACCGACAGGCTGCCGCTGGAAATGATCGCGCCACCGGAACCGGATGCGCCGATCGCCGCGTTGCGCAGGAAGCTGCCGCCAGCCACGCTCAGCGTGCCGGCATTGTCGATCGCGCCACCGTTGGTCGCCGCCGCGCCGGTGCCCACGTTGTCACGCACGGTGACGCCGTTGAGCGCGACGCTGGAACCGGAGGCGATGGTCAGCGCGCCACCGCTGACCGCCGTGCCATTGGCCAGGGTCAGGTCGGACAGCGACACCGGCTCGCCAGAGGCATCCACCGCCAGGATCTGAAAGGCGCCCTCACCGCTCAGCGTCACGTCGCCGGCCACGGCAACGTCATCGCTGATCGTCGGCAGGCTGGCGGTCAGCGCGATCGTGCCGCCGCTCAACGCGCTGGCGAAACGAATGCTGTCGCCATCCACGTCGCCGGCCGCGGCATCGTTAACCGCCGCGTTGGACGACGCCGCCAGCAGCGCCTCCCGCAAACTCAGCTGACCATCGGCCACATTCGCATCGACCAGCGTGTCCACGACGTAGGTCGTCGCAAATGCAGGCGCTGCCAGCCCTCCCAACACCAGAAGCGCCGCTCCGCGGGCGGCGCGCTTGTCGTTCTTAGTCATCTCAACTCCCTGAGTCGAATTGGATCCAGATCAATCCCCCGAAGGGATTGCCAGGGAGTTCGGGCCACATGGCGAAACGGATGCAGCCGCACCGGAGCGGCCAATGAATTTTTTGTGACACCGTCCTTCAGATTGCCGCGTGACCGCCGATCACCATCGGTCAATCGCTTTCGGAGCAGGACGCATGAAAGCCGCCACGTTGATCATCGTGACCGGGTTGCTGGGATTGGTGCCGGTCAGCGCGAGACTCGCCCCCGAGCCGCCCCCCGCCGGGCCGGATGCCGCTACAACGGAGACCGCGCCCGAGAACTCCGACGTCAGTCGTTACGAAGCCGCGCTGCGACGGGCGGAAGCGTCCATCGCCATGGTGCGGGCGGACAACGCCGCGCTGCGAGCACAGCTCCGCCGACTGCAATCGGGACAGGCCCATGGCCCAGGCCGATCCACGCTGCCGCGTCGATATCGCTTGGACCATCAGTTGCGCGGGTCGCTCGTCCGCGCCCGGGGCCATGAGGGAATGGAGGCGACACCAACTGGTGCCGGAGGAGGGACTTGAACCCCCAACCTACCGCTTACAAGGCGGTTGCTCTACCAATTGAGCTACACCGGCATGGGAATGCCGCGGCGGGCCTGCCGCCGCGGGGGCGGTAGTTTAACCAAACTCGCCGGGAGCGTCCGCCGCGTCGGCCAGGCGCGCGACACCTTCCAGCACGTAGTGCGGCCGCAGCTCCCATTCATCGCCGAGATGCGGTTGCAGCAGCGGCGCTTCGCCACCTGTCAGCACGCACAGCGGGGCTCTCCAGCCGAGCTGACGACGCACGCGCTCGATGGCGCCCAGCAGGGCGTGGACCGCGCCGACGGTGACGGCCGGATTGGTGTCGTCGCCGACGATGGGCAGCGGCACGGTGGTCACGTCGTCGGCCTTGAACTGGGTACGCTGGTTCAGCGACTGCCGCGCCAGCGCGACGCCGGGCAGGATCAGGCCGCCCAGGTGCTGGCCCTCAGCGGTCACGGCGTCGATGGTGCAGGCGGTTCCGGCGTCGACGATGATGGCGTCACGGCCGGTGGCCGCCGCGGCCAACACGACCATCCAGCGATCCACGCCCAGCCGCCTCGGATCGGCATAAGCACAACGCACGCCCAGACTGAGCGAACGGCTGCGCGCGAATACGGGCTCCGGCCAGCCACGGCGCTCGCACCAGGCGATCACCGCCGCGTCGACGGCCTGTCCGGCCACACTGCTGACCCAGATCGCCGCCGGCGCCACGCCGGGCGCAAGCTGATCCAGCACCGAGCCAACCGCATCCTCTCCGCAGTCGGCGCTGCGAGGTTCCAGCAACTCGCCGCCGAGCCAGCAGGCCGACTTGCAGCGGGTATTGCCCAGATCCAGAAGCCACTTCATGACCGACGCACGCTCACTTCACCGGATGCCAGTGTTTCCATGCCGCCACCGAACTCGCATTGAAGTTGACCTTGCAGGTTCACGCCACGCGCGATCCCGTGACGATGCCCCCCACCCTGCTCGACACCGATAGCCTCGCCGTCCAGCGCATCCAGCGCCTGGAAGCGCGGCAGAAACGGCGCGAAACCTTCGGCCTGGAAGCGGCGCAGATCGGCGTCGAGCCGGGTCATCAACCGGGCGGCAAGCTCGGTGCGCGACGGTGCATCGCCGAGTTGCAGCAGGCTGGTCCATGGCTGCCCCAGATCGGCATCACCGCGCATGCGGACATTGCAGCCGATGCCGATGATCGTCCGCACCGGGCCGGCCAGCTCGCCGCTGGCCTCGATGAGAATGCCGGCCAGCTTGGCGCCGTCGACGAGCAGATCGTTGGGCCACTTGATGCGCACGCCCGGATGGCCGATCGCGGCGACCAGCGATACCGCGGCCACGAGGCTTAGCGGCCCGAGCTGGGAGGACGCGCAATCGAAGCGCCAGTCAACGGACGCGTAGAGATTGAGCCCTGGCGGCGAAAACCACTGCCGGCCGCGGCGCCCGCGCCCCTGCGTCTGCTGTTCGGCGAGCACCAGCCTCGGCCCGGAGAAGTCCTGCTGCGCCAGCCAGGCATTGGTGCCGGGCGTGCTGTCCAGCACGGTAACCGCCCAGCCGGCCGGCGCCTGGTGTCGCAGCGCCTCGGCATCCAGACGGTCCCAGCCACCTTCGAGGCGATAACCACGCCCGGTCTCGGCCTCGATCGGCCAGCCGGCATCGCGCAGCTTGCTCACACGCTTGTGGATGGCCGCGCGACTGATCCGGCCCGACTCGGCCAGCGATTCGCCGGAGTGCCACGCGCCGTCGGCAAGCCGGATGAGGATGCTGTCGCTCAGTGTCCGCCACCCAGCAGGCGCCGCCAGACCATCACGCGTTCGAAGCGGCTCTCGTTGCCCTGCGCCATGCGGACAATGTTCGAACGATGCGTCCAGACCACGAGACCAAACATCGCGATCGCGAACAGGCCCAGCGGCGACAGCAGACCGGCCGCCGACACGCAGGCGACATAAAACAGGATGATCAGCGCGGCGACCAGCGTGGACAGCCCTGCGTAGCCGGTTAGCGTGAGGACCAGCACGAAGCTCAGCAATGCCCAGGGCACAGCGGGTGTCACGGTGACCAGACAGACACCCAGCAGGGTGGCCGCGCCCTTGCCGCCGGCGAAGCCGAAGAACACCGGCGCGATATGTCCCACGGTCACCGCCACACCGCAGGCGAGTGCGATCCAGTGCGCCGGCATCACCACGGATTCCGTCACCGGCCAGGGCAGCAGCGGAATCACCGTCACCGCGACCACGCCCTTGAGCCCATCGATCAGCAGCACCGAGATGCCGAAGACCTTGCCGTGGGTGCGCAGTGCATTGGTCGCGCCGGCGTTGCCGCTGCCGCTGCTGCGCAGATCGCTCATGCCGGTCAGCCGACCAAGCACCAGCCCGCCCATGACCGAGCCAAGCAGGTAGGCCAGGATCACCTTGACGGCGAGTTCGATCATCCGTTCCGACTGGCGAACGCGGCCGTTTCACCAAGCCAGGCCAGCAGCCGGTCGGCACGGTCGGCATCCGGGTCGGTGGCGATGCGCAGCGTCCAGGTGTTGTCGGTCGG
>CALBOV010000340.1 GCA_937896565.1 uncultured Salinisphaerales bacterium | reverse complement strand
GCGGCCCTGAGCCGAGGCGGCGTTGGCCAGCGCCTCGTTCAGTGTTGCCAGCTCGCCGGAACCATGCACCGACCAGCGCTGCTGGAACCGGTTCAGTTCCGACTCGACCTCGCTGACGATGCCGGCCAGCTCCTCGGGATCGTGTTCCGGCGCTCGCAGGGTCAGCGTGACCAGGGTGCCCATGGTGTAGAGCTGCCGTTCGAACCGAGGGTCGGCGTCGCGGCCACGCAGCACCAGTACGCCGATCATCAGCAGGATCAGCGCTGCCCCGATCCAGCGCCTCATGCCGATTCGATGGCGTCGAACAGCATGCCCGCGATGTTGATGCCGAACTGGGCGTCCAGCTCGCGGGCGCAGGTGGGGCTGGTGACGTTGATTTCGGTCAGGTAGTCGCCGATGACGTCCAGGCCGACAAAGCGCAGGCCGTGTTCGCGCAGCGTCGGTCCGACCTCGGCGGCAATCCAGCGGTCGCGGTCGCTCAGCGGGCGCCCTTCGCCGCGGCCTCCGGCTGCCAGGTTGGCACGGGTTTCACCGGATTTCGGAATGCGCGCGAGGCAGACATCCACCGGTTCGCCGTCGATCATCAGAATCCGCTTGTCGCCATGGGTGATCGCGGGGATGTAGCGCTGCGCCATCACCGGCCGTCGGCCATTGTCGGTCAGCGTCTCGACGATGGAGCCCCGGTTCGGGTCGCTGGTGGACACGCGGAAGATGCCCGCGCCGCCCATGCCGTCCAGCGGCTTGAGAATCGCGTCGTCCTGCGCGTCGATGAAGGCCTGGATGTCCGCCATGCGCATGCTGATCAGCGTGGGTGCCGTGCATTGCGGAAAGCCCGAGATCGCGATCTTCTCGTTCCAGTCACGCAGGCTGCCGGGCCGGTTGACCACGTTGGCGCCATCGGCCTCCGCGCGGCTCAGCACATGCGTCGCGTACAGAAAGCTGGCGTCGACCGGTGGATCCTTGCGCATCAGGATGACATCGAGCTCGGCCAGCGGCACTTCGCGGACATCGCCGAGCGTGAACCAGCTTCGCGCGTCATCGACCACCTGCAACGGGCGGCCCCGACCCAGCGCCTGGCCGTCGCGCAGGCTCAGGTCCGGAATCTCGAAATAGGTCAGCGTGTAGCCACGCCGCTGGGCCTCCAGCAGCATCGCCAGTGTCGTGTCCTTGGCCGGCTTGATGCCGGCGATGGGGTCCATCACCACACCCAGTTGCGGCATGTGCCTGTCCTTTCTCTGCGCCTGTCGGAGCGGTCAGTCGTCGTCGTGGCCGTTCTGCACGATCTCGCGCGCGGCCGCGACCAGGGCCAGACGTGCGACGACGCCATAGGCGTAGTAGCGGTTCGGCCCGGCGTCGGGATCCAGCTGCGGGTCGGGTCGTGACGCGCCATCGGCGAAGGCCAGTGGGTGGAACTGCATGCCTGGCGCATTGAGACTGTCGGTCGCCCCGCGTGACTCGTGTACGCGGTAAAAGCCGCCAACGACGAAACGGTCGATCATGTAGAGCACCGATTCGGCCGGGGATCCGTGTTCACCCCAGCGCTCGCGGGTATGCACGCCTTCCTGAATGATGGCGCCGGTGACCTCGCGGCCTTCCTTGCCGGACGCCATCTTCGTCCGCTGCTTGCGGTTCAGACCGGTGACATCCTCCGCCGAGCGGGCCGTCATGATGCCCATGCCATAGGTGCCGGCGTCGGACTTGATCACGACGTAAGGGTCGTCCTCGATGCCGTACTCGGCGTATTTCTCGCGGATCGCGGTCAGCAACATGTCCACATTGCTCGCCAGACACTCCTCGCCATCGCGCGTCATGAAGTTGATCTGCCCGCAGTTGCGGAACAGCGGATCGATCAGCCAGCGGTCCACGCCCACGGTACTCGCGAATTCGCCGGCGACCTGGGAATAGACGGTGAAGTGCTCGGACTTGGTCCGCGTTGCCCAGCCCAGCGTGGTCGGTGGCATGACCGGCTGCTCCACCCCGCGGAGGATCTCCGGCACACCGCTCGACAGGTCGTTGTTCAGGATCAGTGCGCAGGGATCGAAGCCCTCGACGCCAATCCGGTTGCCCTCGCGCCGCAGCGGTTCCAGTCGCAGCGGCCGGCCGCTGTCCAGTTCCAGGTCGGTGGGCTGCGTCAGGTCCGCCATCAGCGAACCGACGCGCACGTTGAACCCGGCCTTGTGCATCAACTCGACCAGCCGCGCCATGTTCTCCAGATAGAAGCGGTTGCGCGTGTGGTTCTCGGGGATGATCAGCAGCGATCGTGCGGTGGGGCAGATGCGATCGACGGCGGACTGCAAGGCCTGGATGCAGAGTGGTTCGAATTCCGGCGCGAGGTTGTTGAACCCGGCAGGGAACAGGTTCGTGTCCACCGGCGCGAGCTTGTAGCCCGCGTTGCGCAGGTCGACGGACGCGTAGAACGGTGCCGGCGTCTGCAGCCACTGCCTGCGGAACCAGGCCTCGATCTCACCCTGCTGTTCCAGCAGACGGGATTCCAGCTGTTGCAGAGGTCCACGGAGTGTCGCTTCGGCGTCAGTCATCGGGTCCGGTAGCGCCATCGGTTCGTCCAGGCCATTGGGGGGCGCATGTTACCGCAAGGCAACATGCTGCCGGTGAGGATGTGTTTCCTCGAATCCCGGGTTTTCCGTTCGAAATATGGTAAAACCGACGTTATTCCGTGCCGGACGTCGGCGGCTGTCTGCGGCGGGACGGGGAGCAGACGGAGGCTGAAACGCGACTCCGGGGGAATCGTTGAGTGTGGACGGGGTCGTGGTCGAGGCGGAAAGCTGCCAGAGGCGGTTCAATCGGATGGTCGACCGGTCCGGCATGACGGGGATGCGCGACGCGATGGAATCTCGCGCTGCACGGGTATCACCGTCAGGCAACACGGACGGTGTGTACTGACCATCGTTTCAGGCTTCCCCGGGGGGAAACACAGTGGCATCGAAAGAAGACACGCGGGGGATATCAGACGTGAAAGTCATGGTCATCGACGACAGCAAGACCATTCGGCGGACCGCCGAGACCTTGCTGGCGCGGGAAGGCTGCACGGTGATCACCGCGGTGGACGGGTTCGAGGCGCTGGCCAAGATCGCCGATCACCACCCCGACATCATTTTCGTCGACATCATGATGCCGCGGCTGGACGGCTATCAGGCCTGCGCCCTGATCAAGGGCAATCCACGGTTCAAGAACACGCCGGTGATCATGCTGTCGAGCAAGGACGGTCTGTTTGATCGTGCGCGCGGTCGGATCGTGGGTTCGGATCACTATCTGACCAAGCCCTTCACGCGAGACGAATTGCTCGGCGCCGTGCGCAAGCACACCGCCTCGAAAGCCGCTTGATGCAAGCCGACCCCTACACGCTGCCTCCGTATCAGTTGCTTGCGGCGCTGGAGCAGCGCCTGCAGGCCGGCGCGGGCGAGAGCGCGCTGCAGGCGGTTCGCACCTGGACGGGCCTGGGCCTGCGGGTGCGTGACCAGTTGTATGTGGCGCCGCGGTCCGATGTGCGCGAGGTCCTCACGCCGCCAGCGATGACTCGCGTTCCCAATGCGCCGGACTGGATGCGTGGTGTGGCGAACGTGCGCGGAGCGCTGTATCCGGTGCTGGACCTTGGCCGCCTGTTCGGGCGCGACGGGTTCGTGCCCGGTCCGCAATCGCGGCTGCTGCTGCTCAATTCCGATGTCGACCCGGTCGCCTTTCTGGTCGACGAGGTCTACGGCTATCGTAACTTCGAACCGGGCGATCAGCGCATGAGCGCGATCGAGACCGCGCCGGAGGAGATCGCCGCCTACCTGCTCGGCGGTTTCGTGCGTGACGGTCAACCCTGGCTGGCGCTGTCACTGCACCGCGCCGCCAGCGCGGGCCTCGGCGAGATGCCCGAGGTGCTCTCCGGAGCCGCCGCATGAACGCGGTGATGCAGCCTGCCGGGCAGGACACGCGCAATGGTTTGCACTGGCTGCGCGCGGAGCTGGACCTCAGCCTTGGCCGCGTTCGCGACAACATCGACCAGTCGCTGGAGCGCGGTGACGACGAACTGCTGTTGCAGAAATGCGTCGTGGAACTGCACCAGATTCGAGGCATCGCCACGGTGGTTCAGTGTTACGGCGCCGCCTGCCTCGCCGATGCGATGAAGAGCGCCGTGCAGGCGCTGGCCAATGGTGACGAAGTTCGGGACCGCGAAGCCGCGATCACCGCGCTGCTCGGCGCCTCGGTGCAGTTCAGCGACTATCTCGATTTGCTGACCTCGGGGGAGCAGGACGCGCTGCTCGTGTTCCACCCGATGATCAACGAGCTGCGCGTGTCCTGCGGGCTGGGTGTGCTCAGCGAGGCCGACCTCGTCGCGCGACATATCTTCGAGTCCGGCGCGATTCCGCTGGATGCGCCCGAGGGTGCCTCTCCCGACGATCCGGCCGCCCAGGCGGCGCGCAAGCTGCTGCCGGCCCTGCACAAGGCGATGCGCAGTTGGGTGCGCGGCGAGGAACGCACCGACAGCCTCAAGCGCATCGGTCGTATCGCCGAACATCTGCGCGGGCTCGCCGCCGGTGCGGGCTTTGGTGTGCTGATGCAGGCCACCGCCGCGACCGTGGAGTGCCTGCTGGCACTGAAACTGACCGACAGTCTGGAACTCAAGCGGCAGATGGGCCGGGTCGGGGAGCTGACCAAGCGCGTGGCCGTCGGGGGCGAGCAGGCCAGCGATGCGCCGGCGATGGTTCGCGCCGCGGTTGGCCTGGGGGTCGAGGTCTTCCGCAGCGGGACCCGATCCCGTCGCGCCAGCGCCTTGATCAGCCGGCTGCTGCTGGACAGTTGTCTGGTGCCCGATGCGCAGCTTGAACAGATGCGCATCAGCATCCGCGGGCCGAACACCGACGTGCTGACGCGGGTGGCCAACGAGATTCGCGAGGACTTCGCGCAGGTCAAGGATGAGATCGACCTGGCGATCCGGACCGGGCGTCGCGCGCCGGAGCAGCACGAGTCGATGGCCCGCACCCTCAAGCGCGTCTCCGATACGTTGTCGATGCTGGATCTCGGCGCCCTGCAGCGGGTGATCGACCGGCAGGCGGATCTGCTGGATACGCTGGAACTGGACGCCGCCGACGCGCGCTGGATGGAACTGGCGACCGCGCTGCTGCTGGTCGAACACAATTTGCAGGACGCTCTGTTCGGTCATGTTCGTGCCCGCGAAGGTGACCGGCGCGACCCCGCCGCCGTGCTGGCCGAACCACCGCCGGTCAAGCTGGATCATCGAGAGGGTGCCGACGCCGCGCTGAGGGAATCACTGGTCAACCTGTCGCAGCTCAAGGACCAGATCAGCGAATACATCACCCGTGGAGAACCCGGGCTGCTGTCCGATGCCCGGCGCATGCTGCACCAGGTGGAGTCGGCGCTGTCCGTGCTCGAGAGTGACCGTGGCGCCGCCCTGACGGCGCGCTTGCAGGGCACCATGGATCTGGACGGGTTTCGCGACATTCGCGACAACACGTTGCTGGCGGACGAGTTCGCCGACGCGGTCGCGCTGGCCGAGTGCTACATCGAGGCCCTGCAACAGGCGCAGCCGCAGACCGAGCACCTGCTGGATCAGCTCGAAACCGCGCTCGACGGACTGGACAGCCGCTTGCGGGCGG
>CALBOV010000339.1 GCA_937896565.1 uncultured Salinisphaerales bacterium | reverse complement strand
GGCCTGCTCGCGGGACACGTTCTCCAGCTTGGCCATCGCCGCGCCCAGACGCTGGACTTCCTTGGCGCCGAGATGCTTGAGGATTTCCGCCGCCTCGGCTTCACCGAGGGACATCAGCAGAATCGCCGCCTGATCGACCCGGCTCATCTCGGCCACGGCCGCGGCCTGGGGCACTGCCAGTTCAGTCGCCATCATTCACCCACTGCCGCACGACTTGCGCCACCCGTTTCGGGTCCTCGTTGACCACCTGCCGAACCGCCGAGATCTGCTGCTCATAAGGCGCGCTCAGGTCGATGGAAAACGGCTTGCTCGGGTCCGCCAGGGCTTGCTGAGCGCCCGGCGCGCGGCCGCCACCGGCGGCCTGTGACAAGGTGACCTGTGCGTCATCCTGCATACCCATCAGGCTGGCATCGGCACCGGCGCCGGCCAGCGCCATCTGCTGGCCGCCCATCATCTGCGCGGGCGAGCGCAGCAGGCTCTTGAGCATCGGCCGCACCAGCGCCATCAGGATGATGATCACCAGCAGGACGCCACCGCTCTGCCGTGCAAGGTCCTTGATCCAGGGCTGTTGCCACAGAGGCGGCGGTTCGATGGCTTCGAGTTCGCCCACCTCGTTGAGGAAAGGCGCGTTCATGACCGACACGCTATCGCCCCGCGCGGCGTTGAACCCGATCGCCTCGCGAACCAGCGCCTCGATGCGGCCCAGTCGATCCGCGTCCAGCGGCTGCATCACCACGTTGCCCTCGGCGTCGCGGCTGGGCACATGATCAACCAGCACCGCGGCGGACACCCGCTGCAGACGGCCGACGGACTCGCGCAGATAGCGCGTGGTCTTGTCCAATTCGTAGTTGCGGACTTCCTGTCGGCGCACCGCGCCCGCGGCGGCCAACTGCCCTTCGCGGGGTACCGGCGTCGTGCCCGGCAGTCCTTCGGGCTTGTTGGTCGTCGCACCCGGCACGCCGGTGGGCACGGCGCCGGCGGAGCTGTCCTCGGAGGTCTGTTCGGAGCGGATCGCGGCCTCCGGCGCGTAGCGTTCCACCGTCTCTTCCTGCACCGCGTAGTTCATGTCGGCGGTGACCTGAACGCTCAGCCTGGCCGCACCGACCATTGGCGCCAGCAACTCGCGAATGCGATCGGAAAAGGCCTGCTCCACCCGACGCGTGTGCTCGAAGTTCTTGTTGGTGATGGCCAGTTCGCTGTCCTGATCACCCGACGAAAGCAACCGCCCCGCCTGATCAACCACCGAGACGCGACCAGGTTCCAGCGAGGGCACGCCGGCGGATACCAGATGCTGGATCGCGGCGATCTGCGTGCGTTCCAGACTGCGACCGGGGAACAACTGGACGACCACCGAGGCCGTGGGCTCACGACGCTGGCGCACGAACGGCGACGGCTTCGGCACCGCCAGATGCACCCGCGCCTTGTCCACCGGTTGCAGACTGGTGATGGTGCGGCTCAGTTCGGTTTCCAGCGAATGCTGGTAGCGGGCCGATTCCATGAACTGGCTGACGCCGAGACCCGGATTTTCCTGCATGGACTCGAAGCCCACGCCGGCGCCCTGCGGCAACCCCTGGGCGGCCAGGGTCAGGCGAGCCGCCTGCACGTCGGCACCGTCGACCATCACCGCGCCGCGGGTCACGTCCATCTTGTATTCAATGCCCTGGGTCGCCAGCGAATCGGCGATGGCGGACAGGTCGCGCTCGGCCAGTCCGGTGTAGACCGGGACCAGCGCCGGCGACTGCGACCAGAAGTACACCGTCACCCCGATCGCCACGGCGGCGGCGATGCCGACCAGCAGGGTCAGCTGCCGCAGTCCCGGCACCTGGCCCAGGCGGTCGGCGAGCGTGTCTTGTGCGGCAATGTCGGTCATGGCTGCGGGTGCTCAGTCGGTGGCGCGGATCATCAGATCGGCATGTTCATGACGTCCTGGTAGGCGTTGACCATGCGATTCCGCACCTCGGTCAGCGCCGTGAAGGACACCTGGGCCCGCCCGGAGGCGAGCATGACGCGGGCCAGATCGGCCTGCGGGTCACCCATCTGGAAACGGGTCTTGAGATCGTTGGCGGTCTGCTGCGTGGCATTGACCGAATCGAGCACATCCTTAGCGGCCTCGGCGAACGAGGTTTCCGGTGCGCGGCCAACCGTGCTGATCGACTCGGCGGCCGCTGGCTGGTCCGCCAGAGCCGGCGACTGCGAACGCAGGCTACGGATCTGGGACAGCACGCTCTGAATCTCGATGTTGGACATGACTCGGGTTGTCGGTGACTGGGTCTGGGAAAACAATCCTTACCGCGACTGGGGCAAGTTCCGTTCCTTGGTGCTGCCCGCGATCGTGTCGGTTTCCGGACACGACCGCGGCATCACGGGCCTAGCGGCCCAGGTCGTACTTGCGCAGTTTTTCGACCAGCGTCGTTCGCCGCAGATGAAGCAGCTGGGCGGCATGCGCGACAACACCGTTGGACGCGTCAAGTGCTTGACGGATCAACGCCATTTCCACGCTGGCGATGTGATCGCGCAGGTCAATGCCGCTTTCCGGCAGGCTCGGCTGAGCAGCGCGGGCCGGCTGCGTCGCGGACTGGTCAGCAGCCGTCGTGCCGATGAAGGATTCGGTGACGCCGGTGTCCGCCGGCTGGTAACGGCCGGGTAGTTCTTCCATGCCGACCACCTGACCGGGATGCAGCACGGACAGCCGCTCGACCAGATTGGCGAGCTCGCGCACGTTGCCGGGCCAGGCATATTGCTGCAGCGCTCGAACGGCATCGTCGCTCAGTGCGACATCACCGCGGCCGTCAGCCTGCAACGAGGCGATCAGGTCATCGACCAGACGCGGCAGATCGGCGATCCGATCCGCCAGCCGGGGCATCTCCACCGGGAACACGTTCAACCGGTAGAACAAATCCTCGCGGAAGTCGCCGGACACGATGCGTGATTCGAGGTCGCGATGGGTCGCCGCGATGATGCGCACGTCGCATTGCCGGGTTTCGTTGCCTCCAACCCGCTCGAAGCTGCGCTCCTGCAACACGCGCAGAATCTTCACCTGCATCGGCAGGCTCATGTCGCCGATCTCGTCGAGGAACAAGGTGCCACCCTCGGCCAGCTCGAAGCGACCGCGACGCTGGGCCACGGCGCCGGTGAAGGCACCCTTTTCGTGCCCGAACAGTTCGGACTCCAGCAGGTCGGCCGGAATGGCGCCGCAGTTGACCGCGACAAAGGGCTTGTTGGCGCGGCGTGACAGTGCATGAATGCGCCGGGCCGCGACCTCCTTGCCGGTGCCGGACTCGCCGGTGATCAGCACCGTCGTATCAAACGGCGCCACCTGATCAATCATGCCGCGCACGCGCTGAATGGCCTGGGACTCGCCGGACGGCCCCAGCCGTGACAATGCCCGCTCGGCATCGGAATCCATGCGCTTGACGCTTACACGCTGCATCAGTTCGGAGAGCTGCTGGTGCCGGATCGGCATCTGCAACACCGCATGTTCGTCCGGGTGCAGCCCGTGCGGCGCCTCGGCCTGTTCGGGCAGCAGCAGAATGAATGGAAACTGGGGGTCGCGCTTGAGCCAGGCATAGAACGCATCGGCCTGGTCACCAAGATCGCCGATGACGATCGCCGCGTACTCACGGGGCCGCGTCTTCTGTGCGCGAAGCGCGTCGACGTCGGTCCAGCATTCAGGGGTGAAATCGACGAACTCGAGGACGGCGCCGACGGAACGGCCCTGCTCACGGTTGGTGTCGATGACGAGTACGCGTGATTCGCTCATGGGGTACCTCATTAGCCTCGGGCGGCTGATCCGCCCAGCTGTTGTACGACTCGGTCGACGCCTTCCATGAATTCGGCCTTGCCAATGAAATTGTCCGCGCCGGAAGCCGCCGCATGCTCGCGGTGGCCGGCGTCGTCAAAGTTGCTGACGATGACGATATGCGGCGGGTTGTCCTGCGCCTTGATCAAACGGGATGCCTGCAAACCGCCCATCCGTGGCATCGAGATATCGATCAGCAACAGGTCCGGCTTGTGGCGTTCACACAGTTCGATCGCCTCCTCGCCGGATTCGCCGAACGCGATCAGGTCGATCGCCGGATGATCCTCGAGCAACGCACCCGCCAGGGTTCGAAAGGCGCGGTGATCGTCGACGACGATCGTCCTGAATGTGTCCATGCTGTCCCCTTCGGTCGCGAATCTGTCGATGAGAGTCATCGACAATACCGCCCGGGGGGACCCGGTGCGAGGCGTCGAGTTCACGCCAGCGACTCGGCCAGCGTGGTCACCCGCTGGGCGCGAAGCTTGGCGGATGCAATGCCCAGCGCCTCGCGGTATTTGGCGACGGTGCGCCGCGCCACGGTGACACCCCGGCGCGCCAGGATGGCGGTGATATCGGCATCGCAGAAGGGTTCATCCTGGGGCTCGCCGGCCACGATCTCGCGGATCATGGCCTTGACCGCGGTCCCGGACGCGCTGCACTGCGTGCCCGAACCCACTTCGCTGGAGAAGAAGCGCTTGAGTTCGAACACGCCCAGCGGGGTCTGGATGTACTTGCTCGTGGTCACCCGGCAAATGGTGGATTCGTGCATGCCGATGTCGTCGGCGATCTGCTTCAGCGTCATCGGCCGCAGACCGGCCTCACCCTTGTCGAGAAACTCCGGCTGGCGCACGAAGATGGCCTGCACCGTCCGCAGAATGGTGTCGCGTCGCATCTCGATGCTGCGCAGGAACCACCGTGCTTCCACCAGCTGATCATTCAACGCGGCAGCATCGGAGCGATTGCACTGCCCCAGCATGCGTTCGTAAGTGGTGTTCAGGCGCAGCTGCGGATGCGCGGCACTGTTCAGGCGCACCGATACGGCGCCCCGTTCGGTGATTTCGACAATGGCGTCCGGCACGGTCAGTTCGGACGCCGAGGCGTCCAGACCCGGCTTGGGATTCAGCCGGCGGATGCAGTCAATCGCCTGGCGCAGGGCCACACGATCCACGTCCAGCGTGTCGCAAAGCCAGTCCAGTTCGGCATTGGCCAGTGCTTCGAGGTGATCGCTCACGATGCGGATGGCCAGCGGCGCGGCTTCCTCGTCGCTCAGGATCAACTGCGCCAGCAGGCACTCCCGCAGGTCCAGCGCACCGATGCCGGCGGGGTCCTGCTGCATGAATTGGGCGCGGACGCGTTCGACGTGCTCAACATCCACATCGAGCCCGGCGTCACGCAGGCCGCGGGCGATATCAGCGGGGCGCTCTTCCAGGTAGCCGGTTTCATCCAGCGCATCGAGCAGGGTCAGCGCGATTTCCAGATCCATCGGGTCGGAAAACGCGACCTGCAACTGATCCAGCAGCCGGGCGCGAACGCTACGGTCGCTGTCGCTGGGCTGACGCTCTTCAGGAATGCCGTCGCCGGCCGATGACCCCAGAATCTGGATGTCGTCGAACGATTCGGGTTCGTCGCTGGCGGCGACGTCATCGGACTCCAGCATCAGGTTGCGATCCAGCACCTCGGCGATCTCCTGCTCGAGCTCGACGGCCGACAATTGCAGGAAACGGATGGATTGGATCAGCTGCGGCGTCATCGTCGCCGAAGTTGCGATCCGTGCGCCAAGATTCTGTCTCATCAGTCGTCCTCCCGAAGCCGCCAGATCCGGTTGGCATCTGGCATGGCGTCAGTATTCCGACTGGCCGTGAACCCAACAATCGGGACGATCCCCACCCCTTGTAGGGGTTTCCCCGACACACCCCCACACACCGCTGTAGGGGTGTCGGCACGGATGACGGAAACCCGCCACAACAACCTGGCAAGGCGTTGTTTTAAAAGGGTAATCAAGAAATCCGCGTAGACGCCGACGGCGGGATTCCGGCGACGGTGAAATGACGGCTGACCGATGGCTGGTGGGGTGAACCCGGTTGAACGGTCAGGCGATCCGGCCCGACCGGTGGGGATCAGTGCTGGGTGTCGTAGTGACCCCGAACCGCGAACCGGACCAGCGCGTTGGCGGTGCTGATCCCGAGCGCCTGCATGATGCGCGCCCGATGGGTCTCGACCGTCTTGACGCTGATGTCGAGTGCGGCGGCGATCTGCTTGGTGGACTGGCCGCTGGCGAGCGCCCGCAGCACATCCCGCTGACGGGGTGTGAACAAGGGACGCCGACCGGCGTTCTCCCCGGTCTGGTCGCAACGCCGCCGCCGCGGAGTATCGAACATCGCCCGCGAGACCCGCGGGCTGACAAAAGTGTCGCCGTTCATCACCGCGCCAATGGCAACCGGCAGTTCCTCGGGGGCTGAGTCCTTCACCAGGAAACCGGCGGCACCCACGGCCATCGCCTCACGGACATACTCGGACTCGGCGTGCATGGACAGCACGAGCACCCGGGTGTTCGGAAAGCGCTTGTCGCAGTCCTTGATGATGTCGATGCCATGCATGTTGGGCATCGCGAGATCCAGCAGCAGGATGTCGGGTTCGCGCGCCTCGACCAGGGGAGCCACCTGCGCCCCGTCGCCGGTCTCACCGACCACGTCGACACCGTCGATGGACTCCACCAGCGAACGGATTCCGGCGCGAACAAGCGTGTGGTCGTCCGCCAGCAGAATGCGAACGGTACGGGGGCTCGCCTGCGAGCAAATCGCTGCGATGTCGTCGGCCTGCTGAGCTTTCACCGGTATGTCTCTTCCGGAGTACGCCGTGTTCCCTGAAGTCGCTCTGACACTAACGCAAGCCCCGAACGCAGACAACGTGGGCCTGTACAGCCTGATCGCGTCCGGACAAAAACTCCCCGCATGACCACTCCCATAGACATGCATGGATACTATCCGAAAAATTTCGCAGGGTCTGAACATCCCCTGTGGACGGGGTGATCAGGGTGACGAACGTGCGCGATTCAGTCGCGATCGGGACCGGACTGATGACTGCGATAGGCGCGGTCGGCGTCCTGGCGACGGCTGACGGTCTGCCGATGCTCCGCGAGGCGGTTGCGAACCCGTCGGGCTTCGGCTTCCAGTTCGAGATGACGATCGAGCACGGCTCGCAACGCCTGCGGCGGCACCCCGGACCACTCGACCTGACGGACGATTTCGTCGTATCGGTGCCAGGCGTCGCGACCGGCCAGGGGGTCGTTCTCGCCCAGTGCGCTCCGACAGGCGTCCTGCGCGTCCAGCACTCGTTGAGTCAGGGCGCTCACCCAACCGCCACCCGGCCAGGGACCGGCGCGATGGACGCCCAGGCGCCGCGGACTTCCTCCATCAATTCCGCCGCCTCGTCCAGCGCGCCGACATCGGCATGCAGATTGGCGTCCAGCAGGCGACGGATCACGTAGTCATAAAGACTGTCCAGCCGCTCGGCCAGACCACCTTCCACATCAAAATTGAGACTGGCCCGCAAGGCTTCGACAATGGCGATGGTGCGACTGATGCGTTCGCCCTTGCCAGCCAGATCACCGCGCTGGATACAGCCCCGCGCCAGCGCCATGCGCTCGGTGGCGCCATCCAGCAACAGCTGGATCAGGCGGTGCGGGTCCGCCCCGGTGACTCCGGTCATGACCTGGTTCTGCTGATAGGGATTGGCGCGATTCCTGGATAGATAGTTCATCGATGTCTCCGGCTACAGGAACGGTTGCCCCGCCCTAACCCGCTTCCGTCCGGGTAAAGCCCGGCAGCGAGTTCAATTGTTGACTCAGGTAGC
The DNA here is from genome assembly GCA_937896565.1 of uncultured Salinisphaerales bacterium. Lineage (GTDB taxonomy): Bacteria > Pseudomonadota > Gammaproteobacteria > Nevskiales > OUC007 > Abyssibacter. Next base: position 14,064 of record CALBOV010000339.1, on the reverse strand, counting down.
TGCCCGTGGATTGCAGGCTGGCTACCAGTTGATCCATCGCGGCGAACTGCGCTGTCAGCCTTGACTGGAAACGCTCCATCCGTCGATCCAGGCGCTCGCCCTGTACTTCGATTTCCTCCAGCCGTGTTTCCAGGCTGTCCTCGCGTGCGTCGATCCGACCATCGTCACCGGTGAACCCGTCCAGATAGGCACCCAGCTGCGCGGCCAGACCGTCATCGCCACTGAACAGCTCGACAACGGCGTCAAGGTTGGTATCGGCCATCTCCTGCATCACTGAAGCGTCGAATTTCATGGTGCCGTCGACATCAAAGCTGATCCCGACCTCGGACAGCGAGCCGATGGTGCCGTCAAATTCCTGGGTCATCATCGAGCGCAGGGACTGTCGGGCGCCAAGCGCCAGCGGATCGCCCACCAGTGCGCCGGATGTTCCACCGGGCACCGCCAGCGACACCGATGTCAGAGTGACCTGGGCATTGTTGTAAGCCGTGACGAAAGACTGGACCGCATCGGTGACCGAACTGCGATCGCGATCCACGTTGACGACGATGTCGGCGTCCGCGTCGGGCGTTTCCGACAGCAGCGTGAACGTGAGGCCATCGACCACATCGGTGATGGTGTTGGTCGACGAGGACCGAATGAAGCCGTTGATCGAAAGCTGGCTGTCCAGCGCCTCGGAGAATTCGGTGAGATTCTCGGTCACGCCCGGGTCGTAGACCAGGTCGCTAAGCCCTTCGCCGCCCGTGTCCGGTGCGGCGGTGACGCGAATGCTGTTGGCGGCGCCGGTCGTCTCCGACTCCAGCACCAGGCGGGCCCCGTCGTCCGCGGTGATGATGGAGGCGCGAATGCCGACGTTGTCCTCGGCGTTGTTGATCGCGTCCCGAATCTCTTCCAGCGTCGCCGACTCCTGGGCGACGGTGACGGCGAACGATGCGTCTCCCAACTCCAGTGTCAGGGTGCCGTAGCCAACCTCGGTTTCGGCATCGGTGTAGGCCTGCGAGTGCAGCTTGTGCGCCGAGGCGAGCTGCACGACGCGGGCGGCGTAGGAACCGATCTGAGCCCCGGAGCTGGAACTGACCTGCAAGCTGTCTTCATCGGTCGATGACGCGGTGGTCGGCGTGAACGCATCGGCGTCCTCCAACGCCGCGGCAGCGGAACTCAGGGAGTTCATCGCCCCCCGCACCCGCCCCAACGCGGACAGCTCGGCATTGGCCGACGAGGTTCGTCGTGCCAGGGCGGTGTCCTGCGCACTGCGCTCGGCACTGACCAATTGAGAGACCAGGCCGGCGATATCCAGCCCGGATCCGATGCCTAGTGATGAAATGGACATGCACGACTCCTTTGCTCGCTGACCCGCTGAGGCAAGCGCCATGCCCCGCCACCAGCGCGATCTCTTCGGCTACGCGGAAATATCCAGCGTGTGAGGCGCTCCGCCGTGCAGCTTGCGCGCCGCCTCGACCACATCCTCGGCCGGCATCTGCTGCACAACATCGCCGGTCTCGTCATCAACGATGGATACGACCAGCAACTCCGCCTGGGCGTCGACGCGAAACCGCAGGCTGGTATTGGCCCCGATCATCGCCTCGTTGAGCTTGTCCACCGCCTGGTGCGTTGCCCGCTCCGAAACCGCCGGGCGTTCGCTGCGCTGCGTCGAACCGGGCACTGGCCGGCTCTCCTTCCTCGCAATGTAGGGCAGCGGAGGCTCGGGCCGTTCCCGGAGCGCGTCGGTGATCGGGTTGATTCGAATCTCGTCGCTCATCACCTCAACTCCGTTCGTGAAGAAAGTTTCACCCTCTTGCAACCAAAACGGGGCCAGGTACCAAAGGCGACCTGACCCCGCTCATTCATCCTCTTGTGGGGAGGACTAGCCCAGCAGGCTGAGGACGCTCTGCGGTGCCGAGTTGGCCTGGGACAGCATCGCCGTACCGGCCTGCTGCAGGATCTGGCCGCGGGTCAGCGCCGCCGTTTCCTTCGCGAAGTCGGCATCCTGGATGCGGCTGCGCGAGGCGCTCAGGTTTTCGGACTGCACCTGGACGGAGGTGACCACCGATTCGAAGCGGCTCTGCACGGCACCCAGTGAAGCGCGAGCGGTATTGACCGTGTCCAGCGCGCTGTCGACGAGCTGGATACCCAGCTGCGCACCGGCGTAGCTGCTGACGTCCAGCGTGTCGATCCCGGTCGAGGTCGAGGCCGTACCCAGCGAGGCGTTCGCCCAGCCGGCAACCGTGGCGTCATCGACCGTACCGGCCAGGGTGATCGCCGCGTCGCTGATCAGCGTGATCTGCCCGGTGGCGCTGTCGTACGAGGCACCCACGTTGGTCTGCTGGGACACTTCGTTGATCGCATCCACCAGCTGACCGGCACGTTCGGCAGCGCTGCTCGCACTGGAGATGGCACCGATGTCCACACCGTTGATGGTGACGCCACCGGCAGCGATCGCGGTCCCGAATCCGGTCATGCCGGAGGCGGCCACGGAGACGCTGGCCTGAGTCACGGAACCCATCGCGGCCGTGTTGGCATCGACGATGGACGACACGGTGATCGTCTCACCGGCGTTGGCACCGACCTGGAAGCTGGCACCCGAGAAGGAACCGTCCAGCACGTTCACACCGTTAAAGGTCGTGGTGTCGGCCACGCGGTTGATCTCGGACAGCAACTGGCTGACTTCGGTCTGCAGCGCGGCGCGGTCGGTATTGTTGTTCGTCGCGTTGGACGACTGCACCGCCAGCTCACGAATCCGCTGCAGGTTGTTGGTCACTTCGCCCAGCGCGCCTTCCGCCGTTTGCGCCAGCGAAATGCCGTCGTTGGCGTTGCGGGCCGCCTGATCCAGACCGCGGATCTGGGCGGTGAAGCGCTCCGAAATCGCGAGGCCGGCCGCATCGTCCTTCGCGCTGTTGATGCGAAGACCGGTGGACAGACGCTGCATCGACTCGGCGAGCATGCCCTGAGAGTTGTTGAGGTTGCGCTGAGCATTCAGCGACATCACGTTGGTGTTGATCACTTGCATGGCTAAAAACTCCTGGTCCGTTTAGGTTGCGACGCCGGCGGCGCCTGGTGCTCAGCGGAGCGTTCCAACCTGGACGTCTCGCCGATACAGCCCGGTTATCGGACCCGCCATGGAGAACTTTAGAAATTTTCTCCTCGCATCGACGTGGTACCGACGAATCAACTGGTCATCGACAGTTTCCGATCCAGCTTGCGCAATGGCCGCGAACCCGGTGAACCCCGCGCACCGACGGGAATGCCGCCAACGCGGGAAGACCGGATGACGCGTCGACGAAACCATGCGAAGTTTGCCGGCCCGATCTCGCGTGGACCCCGACGCCTCGATGCAACGGCGACCGATCCGCAATCTGCTGCTGAGCCTGCTGACGCTACTGTCGCTGGGCCTTGGCCTGGTTGTGCTGACCAGCCTGCGCAGCTTCGACAGCACGCTGACCCGGGAGATACTGGCGGGGCTGCTCGCCGCCGGAATCGCTTGCGGCCTGGTGCTCGGCCGACTGATCTGGCGGCAAAGCCGGGAAGTCAGCCTGCTCGAGCAGACCGGCGAACGGCATCTCCAGATGCTGGAAGCCATGCCGGATGCCCTGCTGGTCGTGGACAAGACCAGCGATCGCGTGATCAACGCCAACCAACGCTGCCACGGACTATTCGATCGCGACCCGGATGCCATCAAGGGGTTGCCGATCCACGACCTACTGCCCTCGCTGGAACTGAGTGACGCGCCGAATCACGCGGACGTCGGGTTGCTGGAGACCGAGATTCTGCGACCGGACGGACAGCGGATTCCGGTCGACATCGGCGTCAGTACGCTGGTCGCACCGCCATCGAACACACCACAGACGATTCTGAGCCTGCGCGACGCGCGCAGCCGGATCGCCGCGGAAACCGCGCGAGCCGACGCCGAACAGCGAACCCGGCAGATCATCCAGGCCGTACCTGGCGTCGTGTATCGCTGTGCGATGGACGAGTACTGGACCATGGCGTACATCTCCGAGCAGGTCGAGGCACTGACCGGTTACGCGCCGCAGGACTTCATCAACAACAAGCGAACCTCGTTCGGCGAACTGATTCATCCGGAAGACGCCCCGGGTCTGGCGACGCAGGTCGAGGCAGCGGCGCGGGCCAACCGGCCCTGGCTGATTGAATACCGCGTGCACCACCGCGACGGCACCCTGCGCTGGGTCATGGAGCATGGCAGCGCGGAGCGGGCACCGGACGGCAACGTTGCGTGGCTGGACGGCGTGATGATGGACGTCACCGATCTGAAGACCGCGGAGCGGTCCGCCGAGGAAAGCCGGCGGCGTCTCGCCGAGATCACCGAAAACCTGCCCGGCGTCACCTGGCGGGCCGAAATGGACCGGGAAACCCGGCAGATCCGCTTCACCCATCTGGCCGGCCGACTGAACGACAGCTACGTCGAACTCGATCTCCGCCGCATCCGTGACGACCCCGCCGGCGCGCTGGAGCTCATCCACCCCGATGACCGTGACCGGTACGAGAAGAAGGTCAGGGACGCCATCGAACACGATCGGTACGTATGCGAGTACCGCCGCCTGCGAGTCGATGGCGGCTGGGGCTGGGTCCGCGATACCGGCTCGGTCTACGACGCACCCGAAGGCCGCAATCGGGTCGCCGTGGGACACACGATCGATATCGACGAAGAGCGCAGGCTGACCCACGAACTCGAGGTCGCCAGAACGGAAGCGGAGGCCCATGCCGAGCGGCTCAGCCGGCTGACCGACAACCTGCCGGGGGTGGTCTGGGAAGTGCACGCGACCCCGCCCGACTATGAACTCCGTTTCACCTATGTCAGCGAGACGCCGCAAATCGCCATCGGCCTGACGCCGAAGGATTTCTACGCAAGCTTTGACCGGATGATGGGCTTCGTGCATCCGGACGACAGGGCCCTGATGATCGAGGAGTTCGCGCGCGTCCGTCACGCCAGGAGCGAAGCGGATCTGACGGCGTCGTTCCAGCATCGCATGCGCACGCCGACTGGACAGTATGTGTGGCGCAGCACGTCCTACCGCGGTGTCTTCGGCGAAGACGGCAGCCGCACGGTCTACGGCCTGACCATCGACGTGCACCGGGAGAAGATGCTGGAGCAGGAACTGCGACTGGCCCGCGAGGACGCCGACCGGGCCAACGCGGCCAAGAGCGAATTTCTGGCCAACATGAGCCACGAGATCCGGACGCCGATGAATGCCATCGTGGGCATGTCGCATCTGATGCGCGGCACCGACATGACACGGCAGCAGGCGCGCTATCTGTCGCAGATCGACTCGGCGGCCCAAACGCTGCTGCGCCTGCTCAACGACATCCTCGACCTGTCCAAGATCGAGGCAGGTCATCTGGGCGTCGAGGCCGTGCCATTCGAACTGTCCATGCTGATCGATGACCTCGGCAACCTGATGGGTGAAGGCGGTCGCGAGAAACAGCTGGAACTGTCGATCCGGCTGGCGGACGATTGCCCTGAGCGACTGGTCGGCGACCCGCTGCGCATCGGTCAGGTGCTGACCAATCTGGCGAGCAATGCCATCAAGTTCACCCCCAACGGCGGCGAGATCGATGTCGCCATCGACACCGTTCGGAGTGATTCGCACCGGGTGCGCCTGCGCTTCACGGTGACCGACACCGGAATCGGGCTGACCGCCGAACAGCAGGCCCGGGTGTTCGATGCCTTCGAACAGGCGGACGCGACGACCACCCGTCGTTTCGGGGGCACCGGCCTGGGCCTCGCCATTGCCCGGCGACTGGTCACGCTGATGGGCGGGGAAATCGGTGTCAGCAGTTCACCGGGCGCCGGCAGTCGCTTCTGGTTCGAGCTGGATCTGGAAAGGGACCGCGCCGGGCAGACCGTGGCGGCGGACCTGAGCGGCCGGCGCGCGATCGTCGTCGACGACCACACCACCACCTGCGAAGTGGTCATCGGCATGCTCGCGCGGCTAGGCATTGGCGCCGTCGCCGAGTTCGCGGGCCTGCCCGCGCTCGCCCGGATGGAACGGGCCAGGCAGGCTGGTGAACCCTACGACATCCTGATCGTCGACTGGCGCATGCCGGATCTGTCAGGCGCCGAGCTGGTGCGCAAAGTGCGTGAAGCACCGGCCCGTTACGGTCAGCCCCACATCGTGATGATGACCGGCTACGGTGCCGAGCACAGCCTGCCTGGCGTATCCGAGCTGCGGCTGGACGGGTTCCTGGTCAAGCCGGTCAGCCCCGGCCGGTTGCTGGAAGCCATCACCCCCGGCAGCGACGGCGTGCGCGAATCCTCGGCGGGTGAGCCCGGATATCCGTTCAACCTGACCGGCCTGCATGTGCTCGTCGTCGAAGACAACGCCATCAACCAGGAGATCGCCGCCACGATCATCCGCCAGGCCGGCGCCACCGTCTCGCTGGCCGACCACGGCGCAGAGGCGCTGCAGCGGCTGCGCGCCGACGGCGGCATCGATCTGGTGCTGATGGATTGTCAGATGCCGGTGATGGACGGCTTCGAAGCCACCCGGCGGATCCGCCAGCTGGACGTCCATGCCGACATCCCCATCGTCGCGATGACCGCGAACGCCATGGAAGGCGACCGGCAACGCTGCCTGGACGCAGGCATGGATGACTACCTTGCCAAGCCGATCGAGCCGGACGCGCTGCTCGAGATCGTGGCCCGGCATGTGGGACGTGAGGCGCCGCCGGCGCACGCGGACAACGGCGGCGGCACCACGCCCCTGCCGACACTGACCGGTTTCGCGCTGGACGACGCGTTGCGCCGTCTGGACGGCAACCAGACCATGCTGCGGCACCTGCTGGAGCGTTTCCGGACGGATCACTGCGACGCCGCCGACGCGATCCGCCAAACACTGGCCGCGGGCGACCCCGACCGGGCCGGACTGCTCGCGCATTCCCTCAAGGGCGCCGCCGGCAGCCTGGGCGCTTATCGCATTGCCGACCAGGCGCAAGCCATCGAGAACACGATCGAATCCGCCGGGGATCCGGCACCGCTGCTCGCCACGCTGGAAACCGAACTCGAGCAGGCCCGCCATGCGCTGGTGTTGCTGGAGGCCGAGGCGCCCCCGCCCTCCGCCGAGCTGCCAGCCGTCCAGATCGAACGACAATGGCGCCGACTTGCGCAGTTGCTCCGCGAGAACGACACTCGTGCCGTCGATCTGGCAGCGACCTTGAAGCAGCAGGTTCCGCAACCAATGCAACAGGCGATCGCCGACGTGACCCAGCGCATCGAGGCTTACGACTTCGCCGGCGCGGGAACGGCCATGGAACGGATTGACCTGGATGCACTGCTCACCGGGAGGGAGGAAAACAGCACGTGACGATGACGTCTTCGGTCGATCCGCCGACCGTGCTGGTCGTGGATGACACACCGAGCAACATCGACATGTTGCGATCGGTGCTGGCGGGCAGCTATCGCGTCAAGGCGGCGACCTCCGGGCGACGCGCCCTGGAAATCATCGACGAGGCTCCGCCCGACCTGATCCTGCTCGACGTGGTGATGCCCGACATGGACGGCTACGCGGTGTGCCGCCGGTTGAAGTCGGACATGAAGACCGCGCGGATTCCGATCATATTCGTCACCGCCCGCAACGAGGCCAGAGACGAGGAACTTGGTTTTTCCATCGGTGGCGCGGACTATGTCACCAAGCCCTTCGAACCGACCGTCGTGCGGGCGCGCGTCGCGACGCATCTGGCCCTTTACGACCAGACGCGACTGCTCCAGCAACTGGTGGACGAGCGCACCAGCCAGCTGCGCCACGAGATGGATCAGCGTGAGGACGCCATCGCACGCATCCGCTATCTGCACGAGTACGACAACCTGACCGGGCTGGCGAACCGCAGCCTGCTGCTGCAGCGCATCAGCATGGCGCTGGAGACCCACCCCGAACAGGTCGCGGTGGCCGTGTTCGATGTCGACCGGTTCTCCGCGATCAACGATGCACTGGGCACGCGGCTCGGCGACGTCCTGCTGCAGCAGATCGCCGGCGCGCTGCGCGGCGCGGCCGGTGGCACCGCGTTCATTGGACGGCTTGGCGGCGACAGTTTCGGCGTGCTGCTGACCATGGACAGCCGCGTTGTCGACCGCCTGCATCTGATCAATGAGCAAATCGATCGCCTGCTGGACGCCATCGTCCGCCCCTACAACCTGGAAGGGGAACGCATTCAGTTGCAGGTCAGCGGCGGCGTCGCGATTCATCCCAAGGATGGAGACACCGCGGAACTGCTGATCAAGAGCGCCGATGCGGCCATGCACGCGGCCAAGGAATCCACGCTCACCGCCTACATGTTCTATGACGCCGAGATGAACTCGGCCTCACGCGAACTGCTGACACTGGAGAGCGAACTGCGCGACGCGATTCGCGATGGCTCCATCGTGCCGTGGTACCAGCCGAAGTTCGATCTCAAGTCCCGTACGCTGGTTGGCGCCGAGGGGCTTGCGCGCTGGATCCGGCATGACGGACGTGACGTCGGGCCGTCCGTGTTCGTACCGCTGTCCGAAAAAACCGGCCTGTACAAGGCGCTGAACCAGCGACTGGTGCATGACATCTGCGTCCAGGCCCGGGAGTGGGCGAATGTCTACGGGGATCGGCTGAAGCTCGCGGTCAATGTCTCCGCCGCGGAATTCCAGTACCCGGGATTCGTCGCCGACATGCTCAGCATCGTGCGGGACACCGGCGTGGATCCGCGCATGATCGAGATCGAAATCACCGAGCACGCGGTGATCGCCGACCCGGTCGCGGCCGCGGACAAGATCCGGTTGCTCGGCGGCCACGGCTTTACCACGGCGCTCGACGACTTCGGCGTCGGCTATTCGTCGCTGTCCTATATCCGGCAATTGCCGATTCACACCCTGAAGATCGACCACTCGTTCATGGGAGGAGTGGGCGAGGATGAACGCGCGGACGCTGTCGCAGCGACGATCCTCACCCTGTCGAACCGACTCGGGTTGACCAGTGTCGGCGAAGGTGTCGAGCACGAGCATCAAATGAAGTTTCTCGCCGCCAACGGCTGCACCCTGGTCCAGGGATTTCTGTTCGCCGGTGCGATGCCGTCCGCCGATTTCGAGCAACGCGTCCTGCGCCGCTGAAGCGCTGCGGTCCCACCCGACACCGCGCAACGCCCGAACAGATGCCGTATCATCGCGCTGCTGCCCAAGTCATCAGGCTGTTCCGGTGACCCCGTCGCCGCGGATGCGGCGCTTCGCGATGCACCCGTTAGCTTTCTTGATTGTCGTGCAGTCGGCATGCGTCGACGCGTGCCGCAAATTGTTTGTTGTTGAGTTTTGTTAGGAAAGTTTCATGAGTGAAAAGCAGACCGGAACCGTCAAGTGGTTCAATGATTCCAAAGGCTACGGCTTTATCGCCCCCGCCAATGGTGGTGAAGACCTGTTCGCCCATTTCAAGGAAATCCAGGGTTCCGGCTTCAAGACCCTGGCCGAAGGCCAGCAGGTCGAATTTGTCGCGAGCCGGGGCGCCAAGGGGATGCAGGCGACACAGATCCAGCCCCTGTAAAAACGGCCGCCCCGTCCTGAGACGGGAAGCCTGAACAGAAAGCCGCGCCGATGCATATCGTCGCGGCTTTCTTGTATCCGAAGCGGTCCGGTTCACGGTCGTCAGGCCGGGGATGAATCACCGCTCGGGAATGAGTAGTCTTGACACAAGTCATCGGAAGATCGCGGGGACGACCTTCTCGAGGCCATGACCAGACTCGTGGCACCATCGAGTTTCGATTGCGTCAGGTGCGGATTCCGGACACTCATCCAATCAGAGGTTGGTCAATGCCTGTTGCGCCACTAGCAACCCGGTCCATACCGTCATGCCGAGCGACTCCCCCGCTGGGTGAACGGGGCTCCATCCGGCGAAGCCTGGCGGCATGACACTGCCGACCCACTTGACGGAGGGATGGAACTTCTCCGATCAGATCGAGTTCGACCGGATCATGAACACGCTCACGATCACCGGCCAGTACCGTGGGCGGCCGCATCGTTTCAGGTTTTTCGTGGCGGGTGTCCAGGGCTTTCTGGACATGCATCAGCACCCCGTCGAAGACACGATGGCGGCGATGCGCCATCAGTTCGAACTGTTCACCCACCTGGCCGTCATCGCGTTCAAGGACGTTTACGGCGAACGCAACAGTCGAGGCTACTTCATCACTCAGGTGATGCTGGAGCGTCTGGCCGAACGCTATCTGGGGAGAGCGCCCTCCGCTCAGGACGACTCCAACGATCAGGACCAGACGCACACCGGCGACACCGCGCGTCCTGGCAACAAACGTTATCGTCGATAACCGACGGGCCCGCGGCATCCCCAGACCGCGCCTAACAGGTGCCGCTTACCGACACGGGCCGATGCGCCTGTTTCCACAATGGTTTTAGACAACGCGGGCGCGGCAACGCTAACGGCGTTTTTAGCAATACACTGTCGCCGTCTCATCTCATTCTCTCAGTCCAGCAGCAACCGATCCTCTCAAACAAAACAGGCGCGGCCCGGATTCCAACTTGCGAGCCTTCCCGCAAGCTGCCAAATTTTTAGGTAGTGCGTATTCAGAGACAGGTTGCCCATGATTGTCGACAATCGCGGAGATAACACCGTTGCCCGGACAATCCTGTCCCAACTGGAAGCCGCTCACCACATCGACCTGCTGCCGCATGATCTTTCGCTGGGGGGCGTTTCAAAACTGCTGGACGCACTGTCACAGTGCTCGTCGAGCCGGTTATTGCTACCTCGTCCCATCAAGGCCATCAGCGCCGACGGACAAGCCGACCCTGACCTATTCGGCTCCGAACTCGACCGGCCGTTCCGCCAGGCACTGACGCAAGCTGCGACTGCCGTGACGTTTTCACGGTGGCTGCGACGATCCGTGCAAGTCCGTGCAGCCAAACAAGCCGGGCGCATCAACTATTCGATCTTCAGTGCAATGGACGCAGCCGACCCCAATCGTGCCTTTCTGCTCCACGGCACCATTCGCCTAACACTTCCCGGCCTCGGCATGGCTAGCGTCACGACACATGACCTCGCGACCGTGCACCAAGGAGTAGCAGCGGCAAACCTTGCAGTCCACTTCTCCGAAATATGGGACAGCGATGACACACAAGATGCCAAAGCCGAACTTCTGGCGGCACTCAAGCCATATCACGAACCACGCAGCCCGGAATTCATCTACTTCTTCACGCTCTACCATCTGCTGGGCGACATTCTCGACAGCCGAGCGGATGCCGGAATCGTCAAGAAGCGCACCGGCATTCTCGACACACTCATCTGGAACAAGCTCTATCGTTTTCAGCGAGATGCCGTACTGGGCGCCATCGGAAAACTGGAGCGATACAACGGGTGCATCCTGGCTGACAGCGTCGGGCTGGGGAAAACCTTCGAAGCACTGGCAGTCATCAAGTATCACGAACTGAGGAATGATCGCGTTCTGGTGCTATGCCCAAAGAAACTGCGTGACAACTGGACCGTCTACACACTCAACGATCGCCGCAACCCGCTGATCGATGACCGTTTCGGTTTCGATGTACTGAACCACACGGATTTGTCACGGACACAGGGGCAGTCCGGCGAAATCAACCTGGAGACCCTCAATTGGGGCAACTACGACCTTGTTGTCATTGATGAATCCCATAATTTCAGAAATGGTACGTCGACCACCCCGAACTCGAACGTTTCCCGCTATGGGCGACTGATGGAGGACATCATTCGCAGCGGCGTCAAGACTCGCGTGCTGATGCTATCTGCCACTCCGGTCAACAATCGCATGAACGACCTGAAAAACCAGGTCGCATTCATCACCGAGGGCGAGGATGACGCGTTTGTCGACCACACCATCCCCAGCATTCAGGAAACCCTGCGCAAGGCTCAGAGCCGATTCAATCAGTGGCTGGACCAGAATCCGGCACAGCGGACGACGGATTCCCTGCTCGATGCGATGGCCGTGGACGGCATGGGGTATTTCAAGTTGCTCGACATGCTCACGATCGCCCGGTCACGCAAACATATCGAACGCTACTACCCGAACAATGAGATCGGTCGCTTTCCCACCCGCCTCACACCGGCCAACATCAAATGCGATTTCGATTTGCAGAACCATTTTCCACCGCTGGTCGAGATCAACCGTGCTATTCGCCACCTGCATCTTTCCGCCTACGCCCCGCTGAAATACGTACGCCCGGACAAACGTGAGGAGTACGACACACGCTACAGCCAGGTCGCGGGTGGCTCTGTCTTCCGGCAGATCGACCGTGAAGCAAGTCTGATCCACCTGATGCGCGTCAACCTGCTCAAGCGTCTGGAAAGTTCGGTTCACGCCTTCGCCCGCACAGCGTCCGAATTGTTGACCAAGGTGGAAGAGCTGATTGAACGGCTGGATGCCTTCGATGAACTGCCTGTCGAAGAACTGTCGATTACCGATACCGAAATCGACGACGCCGAACTGGCACCGTTTCTCACCGGAAACAAGATCAAGGTCCTGATCGCCGATATGGACCAGCGGCGATGGCGTCAGGATCTCGAGGAGGATCGCGACGCCCTGAAGGGCCTGCTGGACCAGGCGCTGCGCATCACCCCTGAGCGTGACGCCAAGCTTGCAAGATTGCGCGAAGTCATCGACGAGAAGCTGCGCTCCCCCATCAACGCCGGCAACAACAAGCTGCTGGTGTTCACCGCATCTGCGAATACCGCCGAATACCTATACCGAAACCTGGCGCAGTGGTTCGTCGAACAACATGGGCTAAACGCCGCCCTGGTCCAGGGCGGTGGTGCCAATCGCAGCACCATCCCGTCAACGGGTAGCGATCTGCATCGCATCCTGGCGGCATTCTCACCCCGTTCCAAACAACGCCATCGGGCGGAAGACGAGGCAGCCGAACCCGAAATCGATCTGTTGATCGCCACCGACTGCATTTCAGAAGGCCAAAACCTTCAGGACTGCGATACGGTGGTGAACTACGACATTCACTGGAACCCGGTTCGCATCATCCAGCGTTTCGGGCGTGTTGACCGCCTCGGCTCCACCAACTCCCGAATCCAACTGGTCAATTTCTGGCCAAACATGGAACTGGACGAATACATCAACCTGGAAGCGCGTGTCGCGGGACGCATGGTATTGCTCGATATCTCCGCCACAGGCGAGGAAAACATCATTGAGCAGACCGAGCAGCAGGGCATGAAAGACCTGGAATACCGCCGCCGGCAACTCCATCAGCTACAGGATGCCGTGGTCGATCTCGAGGACATGGCGGGCGGGCTTTCGATCACCGACCTAACCCTGAATGACTTTCGTATCGATCTGGAGAACTTCATCGACGAATGTCCCGATGCCTTGGCGAACGCGCCACTGGGCCTCCACGCCTGCCGCAGCACCGCTGATGCAGATGAAGTGTCCCCCGGTGCAATCTTCTGTCTTCGCTACGTGGGCGAAGACACCCACGCCGATGCCGTGCACTACGCCCTATCACCTCATTATCTCGTCCAGGTCAGCGACGATGGCACCGTCGAGCTGGATCATATGAAGGTCAAGCATTGCCTGGACCGCCTCAAAGGCATGAGCCTGACCCAATCACGCCCCGACGGTTCCGCAACCGCGGCATTCAATCAACGCACCAACGATGGCAACGACATGAGTCACTATTGCCAACTGCTGGATGCCGCCGCCCAGGCAATCCTCGGGACTCAACAGCAGCAAGGCCTGCGAAGCTTGTTCACACGCGGTGGGACGCGATTGCGCAATGAATCCAGTCGCGCCGTGGACAATTTCGAGGTGGTCTGCGCGCTCTACTTGACGCCCTAGGGAAGCACTGATTTATTCGCGCCACCAAGACGGAGCCGGTTTTCGCGCAAGCCCAGGCGGAGTGAGCGCGATTTGGTCATTCCAAATGAGCGAGCGACAACGCAGGACTGCAGGAAAACCGGCCCGTTCCATACGGATTGCGCCTGAAAACAGGCCATGCGGCGTTACTCATCGTTCATTTGGAATGACCAAACTTCGCTCCTCGCGCCTTGCCTGGCCTGTTTTCTGGCAGCAACTTGGCGGTGCGAATAAATCAGTTCTTCCCTAGCTTCATGTCACCCG
>CALBOV010000338.1 GCA_937896565.1 uncultured Salinisphaerales bacterium | reverse complement strand
TCCAGCGCCCTCGAGATCGCGTCGGAAAAAGTAAGCGGCCTTGCCGACGGATTGGCGTCCGGCGCGGCTGAAGCCGACACGCACCAAAACACGAGACCCATCACGCAAGTGATGCGTCGAATACCAATATTCATTTGGAAACTCCTGCTAACGGCGCATACGCGCCGATGTGCCGCTGATAGAAAGCGGCAACGATTGCCTTCGATCAGGCCCTTCGATCAGGCAATAGCAGGCGGGCCACGGGAAGGCGGCCGCTGGTAGTAAGCGGCAGGGTGAGGCGTTTCCTGCCCGTCTGGGAAATCGGGCTTAACCGAGGAGGCGGGGTCATCCAGCAGCACGCAGGCCAGAAAGACCGGAAGAACCCAGCCCATGCTGCTCTGATACTTGGCCGAGGTAGCTTGGGTTAGATGATTGGACGCGTCGTCAGACGATTCGCTGTCTGATGCATGGCTGTCTGCGTGCGATTCGGCCGCCTGCAAATGGCTCTGGATCGAGGTGTCATTGGCGTCGATGCTGATATGGGCATGCAGGCCTGCTGCCTGCATCATGAGCATCATGACCGCGGCCAGTTGCAACCAGTATGTCTTTTTGAGCTGCATGGAAAGCCTAGATCAAACCCCGGTCATAGCATTAATGCTTAGCAGAACATCCTCGTTGCGGCCGCTAAGGCGTCACACGGTTTTTGCAAACCGAACCCTATCAGTAGGGTGGCACATATTGACTGTATCCTATCCGGGGGGATAGGATCAAGGGCATGAGTACCCATACCACACACCCCGAAATCATCCGGCGTCTCAAACGCGCTGACGGCCACCTGCAAAGCGTCATTAAGATGCTGGAAGACGGCCGCGGCTGTCTTGAAACCACCCAGCAGCTTCACGCCGTCGAACGAGCGATCACGAATGCGAAAAACACCTTGGTTCATGACCATATCGATCACTGCTTTGATGAAAGCTTGTTCGAAAAAGGCGCTATAGAGGCACGCGTTTTGATGGAAGAGTTCAAAGCGATCACCAAGTACCTATGAAAAAACCAGCATCGATTATCAAAGCGACTCTGAGCTGGCTGGGCTTCGGCGGTCCGGAAGATCATGCGCATGGCGCTCATGATCACGATCACGATAGCGAGCATGGCCACACGCACGGCGTGATCGACCCGAGCATCACCGCTACAGAACGCGGTATCTGGGCGATCAAATGGTCGTTCGTAATCCTCGCAATCACTTTCCTAGGTCAGCTCGGGATCGTGTTGATCTCCGGCAGCGTGGCGCTACTTGCCGATACGATCCACAACCTGGGTGATGCAGCAACCGCAATTCCGCTCTGGGTCGCGTTTCGCCTGATCCAACGCGGCACCAGTAAGCGGTTCACCTACGGTTATGGACGTGTCGAAGATCTGGCCGGTGTACTGATCGTGCTGATTATCTTGTTCAGTGCGCTTGTCGCCGGCTATCAGGCGATCGACCGTTTGTTGGATCCGCAACCTATCCAGCACCTGCTCTGGGTGGCTGTGGCGGGGGTCATCGGTTTTATCGGTAACGAATTAGTGGCCGTTTTTCGGATCCGAGTCGGTCGCCAGATGAATAGCGCCGCCCTGATCGCCGACGGCTATCACGCCCGTACCGATGGGCTTACGAGCCTTGCGGTGGTCGTTGGCGCGGCCGGGGTCTGGCTGGGCTTTCCGTTGGCCGACCCAATCATCGGCCTGCTGATTACGGCCGCGATCTTCGCTATTGTCTGGCAATCCGGCAAAGCGATTTTTACGCGCTTGCTCGATGGCGTCGATCCGCAGGTAATAGACGATATCCGGCATGCCGCTGCGCACGTCGACAACATCCATGATGTGTCTAACGTTCGCGCGCGGTGGCTCGGGCATCAGTTGGTTGCTGAACTCGATATAACATTGGTAGGCAATGCCACGATAGATCAAGCAAATACCGTGGCGAGTGAGGTGGAACACGAACTGGTGAGTCATCTGCCGGCGCTACAGTCTGCGCACATCCGCATCCGACCACGGAATACAAACGACGCGGCTAGACTAGCCGTAACACCCGGCGCATTGGTGTCCTCGCGTCATTGAGGGTCTAGGTAATCGGCACGCGTCAAAGCGCGTGGGACGGTCTCTTATGCCGGTGGACAGTACCGCCGACGATAAAAGCCCGCGCCAAGCGATGCGATCGGCCGGATGTAAGGCAGAGCCGATCGCCTAGCGCTACGAGCACCACCCGTTTCGTTCGCCCCGGTGCTGCCAGCCGGCGCCAAGGGTAAACTTTCAAGAATCGATCCGCCTAAGCAACGACCGAACCCCACAACGCACGCGTCGGCGTTCACCCGTAGATGAGGAGCGCTCCATGCACACCAAGGACATCAGCCACTGGGAACACGCTCCCAGCTTCTCCCAAGATCGATCCCGGGCGGCTACTGCTGGCGATCTTTCCGCGGTCATGGTTTGAGCAGAGTGTCGAATGGGCCCTGAGCCCGGTGGCGATTCAATCTACTTTCGACGCCCTCAACACAAGATGCTACTCAGCACATCACGCTCTTGATTTTTAGCCTAACCGCATCTACGTTCGATCACATGCGTTTCATGTTCGCACTATCGCTTTTATTGGCCGCGTTTGCCACGCAGGCTAGCGGACAAACGCCACCGCGCGTTTCTATCCAGCTCGCCGGCGATCACGCGCAATCCACAGTCGGCAGCGAACCGAGAAACGCCACGCCTACCGCCAACGATGAACATCATGATGGCTCCGAGGGTCATAAGCACCATAAGTGCGCATCTGTCGGCCATTGCGCAGCGAGTGCCATAGGCGCTAGCAATTTCTTGTTCAAAACGGATTATTATTCTGCGGTAAAGCCTGCTGTCCTTAATCAAAGTGAGGTTGGCAGCGGATTTACTTTACCACCATACCGTCCTCCCGCCAGAGCGTCGTAGCCTTTTCGCATTGGCAGCGGCTCAAACGCGCCTGGATTAAGCAGACTCTAATCAAATCTGCTTGTGTCCGCAGGCGTACGCCGCGCTCCGAGCTATAAAAGCAAATTGGTAGCTTGAGGCTAGACGAACTGGTCAATTGCGATCGCGTTTTGCAGCTTTATCGTTGATATGAATTACGGGAGTGAACTCATGCACATCTCAAATGTTAATCCGTCTACATCACATTGGTTTATCGCGACTTCTCTGTTCCTCAGTAGCGCGATATTTATGACCGCAAGCGCTGGGGCAGGCCATGAAGCCGAATCGGCTGACACCACAGCTTCAGGGAATACTCAGGCGGTGGTAAGAGTCGAAGGCAGTTCCGAGACAGCCCCGTCGCCTAGCCGAGGCAACACCGGTCCGAGAGGCGCCGACGATTACGACGTCATTGACCACTCGGGCGAGCCTGGGTGGGCGTCCGAGAATGTCCCCAAACGTGGTGCGGAATCCGAGACAGCCCCGTCACCTAGCCGAGGCAACACCGGCCCGAAAGGCGCCGACGATTACGACGTCATTGACCACTCGGGCGAGCCTGGGCGGGCGTCCGAGAATGTCCCCAAACGTGGTGCGGAAAAGGAAAATCAGGAAGGCGAGGACCATACTGATCCGCAGTCGCATATTCACGCTGGCCCTCACACTCGCGACTAAATTTCGATTGGAGAAAATAGCGTAACGTCGCTTAAGCAAGGGGACAGCGATGAGCTGTCCCCTTCCCGTGCCTCGCAGCTTAGACGACCCAGCGAATTCGGACAGCTTAGGAAGACGGCTTGGAATTCAATTTAGCATTCCGATAGCGAACGTAGACCGTGCGAGGTTAAGGCTTTTTATGGCCTTCGTAATGAGGGTGTAGACAAACCTTGTAAGCCGCTGAATAAACGCGTGTTTCTCGAACTGGGCTTTTGAAGCCGATTTCGGAAAAAGGGAATAAAGTCAGAAGGTTACTACGGCGCTTCCTTTGAATTTATCTACACCCTCAATGTATATAAGGATCTATTCACACACTTACACATGAGCCTTAAGAGGTGATTCCTATCTCTGGCATCGGTGAAACTGCCCGGCAAGTCGGAATGTCCGTCGATACGCTGCGTTATTACGAGAAAATTGGGCTGTTGTCCCCCGTTGCGCGGGATAGCCGAGGGCGAAGGCGCTATGTCGCGCGGGATCTCGCCCGTCTACATTTCATCCAGCGCGCCCAACGCTGTGATTTTTCGCTCGACGAAATCCGGGTACTACTCGAATCCCGGAGCTGCCGTGATGCCGCTCGGCCGGAAGTCGCGCGGTTGACTGAACAAAAACTGCAAGATATTCGAACCCGTATGGCCGATCTGGATCGGCTGCAACAGGAGCTCGGGAACCTTTTGCAGCTATGCCGCGGCAGCGACCAGGGTTGCCCGATCATCGACGGACTCGACGCGCCGACTGAATAATCGGAAGCACAAAAGCGCAAATAATTCTTGACCTGGAGTCAACTCCAGGTACTACGCTCCTTTAAACACCATGCGCGGCTTGACCGAAGCTGGTTGAGCTTGGCTAAAGAAGGAGCACCTCATGCAAACCACCCTACTCAGTATTGACGGGATGCACTGCCAAGGGTGTGTGCAGATCGTGCAAAACGTGATCGAACAGCAGGCGGGCGTCAAAGGCGTCTCGGTGTCACTGGACGCCAGGCAGGCGCGTATCGCGCACGATGGCAATCAGGTGTCGCCCGAAACGTTGGCCAAGGCTGTGCAGGACGCCGGCTATACGGCCGAGCCGGTATAAGCTTTGGACATCGTACAGGCCGGGGTACTGGCCGCCGGCCTTGGGCTACTGGCTTTCGTGGAGCCGTGCTCGGTGGGCAGTCACCTGTTGTTCCTGAAGTTCTTGGATCGGCTGCCGGAACGTCAGCGTTTGTACCAGACGCTGGTTTTCACGCTGGCCCGGGCCGGACTCATGGCCGGACTGGGCGTGTTTGCGGCCGTGATCGGCGCCCGATTCCTGGGTATTCAGCACGGCTTGTGGATGGCGCTGGGCAGCTTGTATGTCGTGCTCGGGCTCGCGTATCTGGCCGGCGGCGCGCCGTGGTTGATGCGCCAGAGCGACCGGCTGCTGCCGCGCGTCCCGACGACCTCCGGCGGCGCCGCCCTTGGTGTTTTGTTCGGCTTCAACATCCCGGCCTGCGCCGCACCGCTGCTCGCGGTATTGCTCGGCGGCGCGGCCGCCCAGGCCGCCGGCGGCGGCGGGGTGGCCTATGGCGGTGTCTCGCTGCTGATTTTTGGGTTGGCCCTGTCCAGCCCGCTGGTGCTGGCGGTGTTCACCCAACCCGGACGGCGGCTATTGAATGCGATCGCCCGTTTCGCCGCCCGCATGCCGCGCATCACCGGCGCAGTGCTCGTACTACTCGGGGTCTGGTCCATCGGGCTGGCGTTGTGAGGCCGTGCCTGGCGAGCGCACAGCCGGGCAGTTTCTTTTCGATATGCGTATCTGCACGCGGAGTGACCTATGAATACTGTGATGCTGGAAACCACGCTCGTTTGTCCAGCCTGCGGGCATAACGCCCCGGAGACCATGCCGACCGATGCCTGCCAGTACTTCTACGAGTGCGGTGGCTGCGGTGCCTTGCTGCGCCCCGAAGCTGGTGACTGTTGCGTGTACTGCTCTTATGGGTCGGTGCCCTGTCCACCAGTGCAGCAGGACGGCAACTGCTCATGTTGAGACGAACACGCATCACCGCGCATTCTCCATTAAAAGGTGATGCCATGAACGACACAACCGCAAACCCCGACGAGCTTCACCCGTGGAGCGAGGAAACCACCGGCGATTCCGGCATCCGCCGCGTGCGCGCCCATATCGGCGGCATGCACTGCTCTTTGTGCACCGGCACCATCGAACGGGCGCTGGGCGCCAAACCCGGCGTGCAGCGGGTGGCGGTCAGTCTGACCCACGAGCAGGCATTGGTCGAATACGACGATGGCCAGACCGACGCCGCAACCCTGATGGGCACCCTCCAGCAGATCGGCTATACCTTGAGCGATCCGCGCAAGGTCGAACCCTTCGAACGGCAGGAACAGGCGCTGGCGGTGGAGCGCAACCGCTTCCTGGCAGCCCTGGCGATGAGTCTCGCCGCGGTCGGGCTCATCGTGGATACCGCCAGCCTTTGGACCCTGGGCCTGTCGGTGGTGGTCTACCTCAGCCTGGTCGTCTTCGGCTACGCCGTGCTGCGCGGCCGCGGCCAAGCCGCCGCCGCGACCGGCAGCGCCGGCCTGGCCGCCGGCGGGCTGGTCCTGTTCGGGTTACGTGCGAGTGGGGTGCTGGCCGGCTATGAGCCGCTGCTGGTGGGTGCGCTCGGGCTCGCCATGATATTCGGGCTGGCCCGGCATATGGGGGTCATGGCCTTTCAGGCGCTACGCCGCGGCATTCTCAACCAGCACGTGCTGGTCGAGATCGGCGCCTTCGCCGGTTTGATCGGCGGCGCGATCGGGCTGGTGGCGCAACCGTCGGGCTATCCAACGGCGGCGTTTTTCGCGGTGTCGGTGATGGTGCTGACCTACCACCTGTTTTCCGAATGGCTGTCGCTGATCGTCAAGACCCGCAGCGCGCAGTCGGTCAAGCGGCTGCTGGATCTACAGCCGGAGACCGCGCACGTAGTCACCGACGGCAACGAACGGGATATGTCAGTCGAACAGGTCGAGGCGGGCATGCAGGTGCGCGTGCGCCCCGGCGAGCGTATTCCGGTCGACGGCGAAGTGATCGACG
The DNA here is from genome assembly GCA_937896565.1 of uncultured Salinisphaerales bacterium. Classification (GTDB taxonomy): domain Bacteria; phylum Pseudomonadota; class Gammaproteobacteria; order Nevskiales; family OUC007; genus Abyssibacter. The sequence continues at coordinate 347 of CALBOV010000338.1, read as the reverse complement.
GCGGCTCGGCCGTGGACGAGGCGCTGATCACCGGTGAGCCGCTACCGGTGGAAAAAACCACCGGCGACAGCGTCGTCGGCGGCGCCATCAACGGCAACGGCACCCTGCTGATCCGGGTCACCGCGGTCGGCGACGACAGTTTTTTGCATCAAGTGATATCCAGTGTCGAAGACGCCCGCGCGCTCAAGCCCGGCCTGCTGCACATCGTCGATCGGGTGTTGCAAGTCTATACGCCGACGGTGCTCACGATTTCCGCGCTCGCTTTTCTGGGGTGGGTTCTCGGGCCGCTCGCCTTCGGGGCAGATCCTGATCTGCAGCGGGCGATATTCGCCGCCCTGACCGTGCTG
>CALBOV010000337.1 GCA_937896565.1 uncultured Salinisphaerales bacterium | reverse complement strand
ATCACCGACGATTTCGCCAACAACAAGTGGGGTGACGGCGCCAACGAGGGCTTCTACACGCTGATGAACTACGGCATCAGCGTGGCGAAGGACGGCACCGTGTTCTACGGCCTGCAGGACAACTCGTCCGGCAAGATCGAACCCGGAACCGGTCGCCAGATCCGGACCTATGTCGGCGACGGCATGTGGACGGCGGTTGATCCCGACAACTCCGCCGTTGCCTATGTCCAGACGCCGGGGCTCGCGCTGGTGAGAACCACGGACGGAGGGCGGACGCACGCCTATGTCGACGCGCCCTCCGCCGCGGTGGGGACGGCGCACTTCCTCAGCCCGTTCATGATGGACCCGACGGATGCCGATCATCTGGTCGCCGTCGGCACCAAGGTGGGTGCGACGCTGGATGCGTCCACGGGTCCGACCTGGGTGGAGCTGTTCGACCTCGGCATTGACGAGGCCACGGGTGTCGCGCACCAGGCGCGGCATCGCTCGATCGATGTGCAGGGCGACAACATCTACGCGGGTTGGTGTGGGCCGTGCAGCAACATTGGCGGCAACTCGCCGTTCCAGCGGGGGCTCGCGACCAATGTCGGCGGCGATGCGCCGCCGCAGAAGGGCTCGCCGGACGGTTGGCATCAGGCCACCATGGCGGGTCTGCCGAACCGGTTCATCTACGGCGTCGAGATGGACGACGAACACCCGGAAGAGGTCTACGTGACCCTGGGCGGCTACAACACCGTTCGCTGGGTGGATCCGGGCTCGTACCTGGATGAGAACCCGAACATCGGCGAGGGCCATGTGTTCAAGTCCACCGATGCGGGCGAAAGCTTTGTCGACATCTCCGGCAACCTGCCGGACACGCCGGTGACGGCTATCCTCAAACGTGGCGGCCAGCTCATCGTCGGCACCGATCTCGGCGTGTTCATTTCGTCGGATCTGGACGGCACGGAGTGGGCGCCGCTGGGTGATCTGGAGAACGTGCCGGTGAATCAGCTGGCCCTGCATCCCGGAGACGATCGGCAACTGTTCGCCGCCACCTTCGGCCGCGGCGTCAAGCTCTACAGCTTCGACACGACGGTCGCCGATGAGCCGGATGATGGAGCCGGAGAGGATCCTGCCACGTCCGGTGGAACGGGCGGTGCGCCGGGTGGCTGGCTGCTGGCGGGGCTGGGTCTGGCCGCGCTATGGCGTCGCCGCGCGGCCTCCGGCCGGTCGTCTCTGCGCTGACTTGTCCGCCTGACCCGGCCGTGACGGCCGGGTCAGGCGCTCAGTTCGAGTACCTCGACCTGATTCGGGCGGCGCAGCGTGGTGATCGTGTGTGGTGGCACCGTCTGCCAGCCGGCATCGTCGTCCAACCGTTCCGATGCCAGCAGCAGTCCCCCGTTCATCCGAGGATGACTGAGGTTCATGTAGAGGCTGGGGCAGGGACGTTCGATCGCGTGGCGGCTGAATACCAGGCATTCGCCGTCGGTCAGGCAGATATTGAGAAGCGCGGGCTCGCCGCCCGTGCATTCGGCCGCCGCCCGCAGCGTTGCCTCCAGCGCGACGGCCGGTGAGCTGGCACCGTCCAGCAGCGCTTGGCGCAGCAGGGCGAACAGATACTCCGAGTCCGTCGTCCCGTGCAGGGCGGACTGCACGGTGTCGGACAACCTGGCGAGCATCCGGCCCCGGCCACCGCTGGCCAGACCGGACAGATAGCCATTGTGGGTCATCGCCAGCCGTTCCACCGCGAAGGGCTGCGTATTGATCGCATGGACCGGCTGTCCAGGCGTCGCGCTACGCACGTTGCCGAGCCAGACATCGCTGACCAGCGCGTCGGCCAGTGCCGGCAGGTTCACATCGTTCCAGATCGCCATCGGCTGGGTGTATGCGCCCATGCCTCCGTTTTGCTGGCGCCAGGCGACACCGTAGCCGTCGGCATTGAGCCGGGCTTCGGCGAGTTCCTTCGGATCCCAGGACTGCTGATAGAGGCTGTGAGGGAAGTCCAGCAGGAAGCGGCGCAGCGGGATCGGGTCACCGAGGTAGGCGGCAAGCCGGCACATGGTCAACTCGGGTTCGAATGCAGCACGATGGTAACCTCACCGCCCGCTCCCGGTCCGGATACGCATGGACGGTACCGAACCCCACCCGCGGCTGCGGTTCTCCGCCGTGGCACCGCAGCGCCCCATTGGCACGCTGGCCGACGATGTTCGCGGCGGTTTGCTGAATCCGCCGCGCACGCTGCCCGCCAAGTACTTCTACGACGAAGTCGGCGCACGGCTGTTCGAGGACATCTGCGCCACCGAGGATTACTATCCGAGCCGCTGCGAGGAGGCGTTGCTGCGCGAGCATGGCCGCGAGTTGATGGCGGCCATGGACGCCGAGCATCTCATCGAGCTGGGCAGCGGCAGCTCCCGCAAGACCAGGCATCTGCTGCGCCATGCCGACGCCGGCGTCACGTACTGGCCCTTCGACGTTTCGGAGGCGATGCTGCGTGACGCGGCCGCTGCTCTGGTCGAGGCGATGCCGGAGCTGTCCATCCATGGTCTGGTGGGCGACTACCATGCCGGGCTGGATGTCCCGCTGCCCGAAACCGGGCGTCGGGCGGTGCTGTTTCTCGGCGGCACGCTGGGCAATTTCAAGCCGGATCAGGCGAAGACGTTCCTGCGCGAGATCCGCGACCTGCTACGGCCCGGCGATTCCCTGCTGCTGGGGGCTGACCGGGTCAAGAATCCGGCCGTGCTGGAACGGGCCTACGACGATCGCGACGGCGTGACCGCGCGCTTCAATCTCAACGTGCTCAGCGTGTTGAACGGCCGTCTCGGGGGCGACTTCGATCTGTCGGCCTTCGAGCACCGCGCGGTCTACAACCGCGAGGCCGAACGGATCGAGATGTACCTGGAAGCCCGGCGGCCCCAGACCGTGCATCTCAGTGCGATGGATCACCGCATTCGCCTGGAAGCGGGTGAGCGCATTCGCACCGAGCTGAGCCACAAATACACGCCGGACTCGATCCGGGGCCTGCTCGCGCCGGCGGGCTTCGAGCTGCGCCGGTTGCTGACTACGCCCGAGCCGCACGCCTATTCGCTGGTGCTGGCTCGGGCGACGGACTAGGGCCCGCAGGGCCCTGGTCGCCCGCCGACTCAGTCGCCGTCGATGATCGCGTTCAGCGTTGCGCTGGGCCGCATCACGGCTGCCAGCTTGTCGTGGTCGGGCTTGTAGTAACCGCCGATATCGACTTCCTTGCCCTGGACCTCGGTCAGTTCCTTGACGATGGCGGCCTCGTTGGCTGCCAGGGCCTCGGCGATCGGCGCGAAGTAGGCCTTGAGTTCGGCGTCGTCGTCCTGCGTGGCCAGGGCCTGGGCCCAGTACATCGCCAGGTAGAACTGGCTGCCGCGATTGTCCAGCTCGCCGGTGCGGCGTGACGGACCCTTGCCGTTGTCCAGCAGCTTGCCGGTGGCGGCGTCCAGGGTGTCGGCCAGCACCTTGACCCTGGGGTCGTCCTTCTTGGCGGCCAGATCGTCCAGGCTCGCGGCCAGTGCCAGGAATTCGCCCAGCGAATCCCAGCGCAGGTGGTTTTCCTCCACGAGCTGCTGCACGTGCTTGGGCGCGGAGCCGCCAGCGCCGGTTTCGTACAGGCCGCCGCCCTTCATCAGCGGGACGATGGACAGCATCTTGGCGCTGGTGCCCAGTTCCATGATCGGGAACAGGTCGGTCAGGTAGTCGCGCAGGATGTTGCCGGTGACGGCGATGGTATCCATGCCGCGCAGGCAGCGCTCCAGCGTGTAACGCATGGCGCGGACCTGGGACATGATCTGGATGTCCAGGCCCTCGGTGTCGTGATCCTTCAGATAGGTCTGGACCTTCTTGATCAGCTCGTTTTCGTGCGGGCGGTACGGGTCCAGCCAGAACAACGCCGGCATGCCGGAGGCGCGGGCGCGGTTGACCGCCAGTTTCACCCAGTCGCGGATCGGTTCGTCCTTGACCTGGCACATGCGCCAGATGTCGCCGGCCTCCACGTTCTGGGTCAGCAGCACTTCATCGGTGTCGTTGTCGACGATGCGGGCCTCGCCGGCGTACTCGGCCTCGAAGGTCTTGTCGTGCGAGCCGTATTCCTCGGCCTTCTGCGCCATCAGCCCGACATTGGGCACGGTGCCCATGGTCGCCGGATCGAAGGCGCCATTGGTTTTACAGAAGTTCACCACTTCCTGATAGATGCGGGCGAAGGTGCTCTCGGGCAGTACCGCCTTGGTGTCCTTGAGGCGGCCGTCGGCGCCGTACATCTTGCCGCCGGCGCGAATCATCGCCGGCATGGAGGCGTCGACGATCACGTCGTTCGGCGCATGCAGGTTGGAAATGCCCTTGGTGGAATCGACCATGGCGATTTCCGGGCGGTGCTGGTGACAGGCGCGCAGGTCCTCGATCACTTCCTCGCGCAGCGAGCCGGGCAGCAGTTCGATCTTGTTGTACAGGTCGACCAGCCCGTTGTTGACGTTGACGCCGAGTGTGTCGAACCAGAACTTGTGCTTCTTGAAGGCATCCTTGTAGTACACCTTGACCGCATGGCCGAAGACGATGGGGTGCGACACCTTCATCATCGTCGCCTTCACATGCAGCGAGAACAGCATGCCGGTCTGGTAGGCGTCTTCCATCTGGTCTTCGTAGAACTTCACGAGCGCCTTCTTGCTCATGAACATGCTGTCGATGACCTCACCGTCCAGCAGCGCGACCTCCGGCTTGAGCACATGCACGTTGCCGTCGGTATCAATCAGCTCCATGCGGACGTTGCGGGCCCGGTCCAGCGTCATGGACTGCTCGCCGTGGTAGAAGTCGCCTTCGCGCATGTGCGCCACGTGGGTGCGTGAGGCCATGCTCCACTCGCCCATGGAGTGCGGGTTCTTCTTCGCGTATTCCTTGACGGCCTTGGGGGCGCGGCGGTCCGAGTTGCCCTCGCGCAGCACCGGGTTCACCGCGCTGCCCAGCACCTTGGCGTAGCGCTTGCGGATTTCCCGGTCCTCTTCGGCCATGTCGTCCGACGGATAGTCGGGAACGTCGTAGCCTTTCTCCTGCAACTCCTTGATCGCGCTGCGAAGCTGCTGCAGGGCGGCGCTGATGTTGGGGAGCTTGATGATGTTGGCTTCCGGGTCCTGGGTCATCTCGCCCAGGATCGCCAGACTGTCCGGCACGCGCTGCTCTTCGCTCAGCCGTTCCGGAAATGCCGCGAGGATGCGTGCGGCGACCGAGATGTCGCTCAGCTCGACATCGATGCCCGCCGGATCCAGGTACCGCTTGATGATCGGCAGAAAACTCGCCGTGGCGAGCATCGGGGCTTCGTCAGTGAAGGTGTAGGTAATCTTCGAATTGGTCGCGCTCATCGATCAGCCTTTTGTTTGGTCACGTCCCGTGGGCGAGACGTCAATGCCGTGCGTCGCCTCCGGCGGTTGCCGAGCTGCGAAGACAGCTTCCAGGCAGCTCGGCTTCAGTGGGGCACGATTCTAAAGGTTTCGGCGAACGCCTGTCGGTCCCCGTGACCAAAGTTGAAGTTATCCGGCGGGCGGGTCCATCAGGGCGCAGAGCAGCGCTTTCTGCGCATGCAGGCGGTTTTCCGCCTCGGCCCAGACCAGGCTCCGTGGACCGTCGATGACCGAGGCGGCCACTTCCTCGCCGCGATGCGCGGGCAGGCAGTGCAGGAACACCGCGTCATCCGCGGCGCGGGTCATCAGCGCGTCGTCGACCTGGTAGGCCCTGAATGCCGCCATGCGCTGCTGTTGTTCCGCCTCCTGTCCCATGCTGGCCCAGACATCGGTGACGATGGCGTCGGCGCCCTCGGCAGCCGCCGCAGGCTCGTGCATGACGTCAACGGCGTCGCCGCATTGGGACAACACGTCCGCGTCGGGTTCGAAACCTTCCGGGCAGGCGACGCGGAGCCGAAAGCCGAACTGACGGGCGGCCAGTGCAAAGGAATTGCACATGTTGTTGCCGTCGCCGACCCAGGCCACCGTGCGGTCGCGAACCGAGCCGAAATGCTCCACCAGCGTCTGCACGTCGGCCAGCAACTGGCAGGGGTGGAAACGATCCGACAGGCCGTTGATCACCGGCACGTCGCAGGCGGCGGCGAATTGCTCCTGCGCGCGCTGATCGTTGTTGCGGATCATCACCGCGTCGACCATGCGGCCCAGAACGCGAGCCGTATCCTCGATGGGCTCGCCCCGGCCCAGCTGGGTGTCCCGGGGCGACAGGAACAGCGCATGGCCGCCGAGCTGGGCCATGCCGGTCTCGAAGGAAACGCGCGTTCGTGTCGAGCTCTTCTCGAAGATCATCGCCAGCGTGCGGCCCACCAGCGGGCGATGGGCGTGACGGTTCCGCTTCAGTTCGATGGCGCGCCGAACCAGCGCCTCGAGTTCGGAGGGCGAAAAGTCGAGCAGGGTGAGAAAGTCGCGTTTCTGCATGAGGTGTTTCCCAAATGAAAACGGGCCGCCCGGCGTCCGGGCGACCCGTCGAGGCAATGGCGCCGGCGTCAGGCGTTGAGATTCTTCTCCACGAAGTCCCAGTTCACGATCTGCCAGAAGTTCTCGAGATACTTCGGCCGCGAGTTGCGGTAGTCGATGTAGTAGGCGTGTTCCCACACATCGGCCGTCAGCAACGGGGTCTGGCCGTCGGTCAGCGGGTTGGCGGCGTTGCCGGTGTTGACGACATCCAGGCTGCCGTCGGCGGTCTTGACCAGCCAGGTCCAGCCCGAGCCGAAGTTACCAGCCGCGGAGGTGTTGAACTTCTCCTTGAAGCCGTCCATCGAGCCGAAGGCCTTGTCGATCGCGCCGGCCAGCTCGGTGCTGGGGCTGCTGCCGCCAGGGGTCAGGCCGTTCCAGAAGAAGGTGTGGTTCCAGATCTGGGCACAGTTGTTGAACAGGCCGCCCGGACCCGCGTTCTTGATGATCTCCTCGAGTGACGCGTTCGCGAACTCGGTGTCATCGATCATGCCGTTCGCCTTGTCCACGTAAGTCTTGTGGTGCTTGCCGTAGTGGAAGTCCAGCGTTTCCTTGGACATGTGCGGTTCGAGAGCGTCACGTGCGTACGGCAGTTCAGGAAGTGTGAATGCCATGGTGCAATCTCCTTGACTGTTGGCGAATCAGGGGCGCGCCATGGGCGCGCCAAATGGGGTGTAACCATAGGGTAGAGGTGGATTCATGACAATCGCATGCGTGGTTTGTCGACACCGGGGCGCGGGCGGCGGCGGGGGCGCGTCATCGACGCCCGGAAGCTCCGGCCCGGGCCACTCGGCGGGCGCGAAATTTGCGGGTGTCGGGAGATCGGGAGCGGATCGGGACGTGTTCTGTATAATCCGCGCCCGTTTGTTGGTCGCCGCACCCGCGGCGACGGTCTAGAACACCGACGGAGGTGGTTTCAATGGACGCCCTGCAACGCATCAAGCAGAAAGTCGAAGAGAACCCCATCATCATTTTCATGAAGGGGTCGCCGGACTTCCCGCAGTGCGGTTTTTCGGCGCGCGCTTCGCAGGCACTCAATGCCTGTGGCGTTCCGTATGCGTACGTCAACATCTACGAGGACGAAGAGATTTATCGCACGCTGCCCAAGTTCGCGAACTGGCCGACGTTCCCCCAGCTGTACGTCAAGGGCGAGTTGATTGGTGGCTGTGACATCACGCTCGACCTCTACCAGACCGGTGAATTGCCGCGCATGCTCAAGGAAGCCGCCGGCGTCGAAGCCTGATGGCCAACGCGTTACGCAAGACGCCCGCCTCGTGCGGGCGTTTTTGTTCATGAGCGCCGGGAACGGATCGCCCGAGGCGGCCGAATCCGTCCGGCTGGATCGCTGGCTGTGGGCGGTCCGCGTGTTCAAGACACGGGCCCTCGCCCAGGATGCGATCCGCCGTGGCCAGGTGCTGGTCAACGGCCAGGCGGCCAAGCCGTCGCGCAATATCCGGATCGGCGACACGGTGCACTTCTCCAGGCTCGGGGTTCGTGACGAAGTCGAGGTCCTGCAGGCGCTGTCGGATCGCGTCGGGGCGCCCGTGGCGGCGCGGGCGCTGAGACGGACCGACGAGGGCGAGCGCATCCACGGCGAGGACATCGAGCGGCGCCGGGTGGAACGGTTGCAGAACCGGCCCGTCGCGCCCAGCCACCGGCCGAACAAGCAGGATCGCCGTGCGATCCGGCGTTTCAAGGAAAGCTCCTGACGTCCACGCCGGAAGCCACGCTGCGCCGGATCACCGTCGCGCTGTCGTGGTCACCTTTCGAACGCTCATCGTCTGATCCGGTCCCAGGATTGCATGTTGCTTCGGGTCGCCCAGCCGGTCCGGGTGACCGCGTTGCCCCGTCCATTCTTTTCCGGAGCCCATGACCACCGATTTGCTTGATCACCTGGAGCAGTCGCTAAGCGGGATCGGTCATCCGACCCTGGCCATCCTGCTCGGCGCGCTGATCACCGCGACCATCGCGGTGCTGGTCAACCTGCTGATTCTGCTGTCGCTGCGACGTGCATTGCGTCGGCGCAGCTTCGCCTACAGCGTGGTCACCGGTGCGCATCGATCGCTGCTGGCGGTGCTGCCACTGGCGGCGCTGATGGCCTTCTGGGACGCGGTGCCGGACGCGCCGGCATGGATCGCGCCGGCGAACCAGCTCACCGTGCTGCTGCTGATTCTGGCGCTGACGCTGGCGGGCGTCGGCGCGGCCCGCCATCTCGGCGGTTCCGTGCTGCGCGCCACCGATCTGGACGCCGAGAACGATTTGCGTGCGCGCCGCATTCACACCCAGGCGGAGCTGCTTGCGCGCATCGTCGCGTTCCTGGTCGTGGTGGTCGGCGTCGCGGCCGCACTGATGACCTTTCCCGGCGTGCGCCAGATCGGCGCGAGCATGCTCGCCTCGGCCGGTGTCGCCGGTATCGTCATCGGTTTCGCCGCACGGCCCGTGCTGTCCAATCTGCTCGCCGGGGTGCAGATCGCGCTGACCCAGCCCATCCGCCTGCGCGACTCGGTGGTGGTCGAGGGTGAATGGGGCTGGATCGAGGAAATCCGCGCGACCTACGTGGTTGTGCGCATCTGGGACCGGCGCCGTCTGGTGCTGCCCTTGCAGTGGTTCATCGACAATCCGTTCGAGAACTGGACGCGGACGAGTTCCAACCTGATCGGCGTGGTGTCCTTGTGGGTGGATTACCGGATGCCGATGCAGCCGCTGCGTGACGAGATCACGCGGATCTGCGAGCAGTCCGAATACTGGGACGGTGATCTGGCCAAGTTGCAGGTGGTCGACAGCACCGAGCGCGCCGTGCGTATCCGCGCACTGGTCACCGCACCGGACGGTCCGCAGGCCTGGGAACTGCGCTGTGAGGTGCGTGAGGGGCTGATCGATCTCATTCAGCACGCCTATCCGGCCTATCTGCCCCGGATTCGGACCGAGGCCGATGTGGTGTCGGAGGGTGATGGCGTCACCGTGCTGCCCGGCAACCAGCGCGCGGCGCTGGTGGACGCGGGGGGCTGAGCCGGGCGACCGATCGGACGACCGTTTTCCGGAGCCGCCGTCACGCGGTTCGTCAGTCCACCTGCTGGAACAGCACGTCGGTGATCTGCACGGTGCCGGCCGTGGTCTGGTCGAAGTCGATGCGGGCTTCGATCAGGCGCGAAAAATCCAGTTCGGACTCCGCCCAGGGTTGCGCGTCGAGTCGGAACGGCACCATGTTCATCACGGTCTTGGCGCCGGTGGAGCGCGCGTTGAGCGCCAGCCCGGGCGGGAAGTACAGCGCATCGGAGTATTCGGAGGCCAGGGCGCTTGCCGACACGCCGTCGGCGTCGGTCAGCGTCAGCGTGAAGTCCTGTCCGTTGGCATTGTCCGGCGTGACCGACACGCCGACGCGCAGCGTGAAGAAGTCGTAGCCGGAGGCATCCATTCCGGTGTCGCTGAGCGCGTAGGTGATCGACGGGTTGCCCAGCCAGCGTCCCCAGACCTGCGGCGCCTTGGACATCGTCTCGATGGACGGGCAGGCGTCGGGCACGAGGCCAGCGAACAGTGCGGTGTAATCGGCGCTGCCGTTGGGTTCGCACCAACCGGTCTGCAGGAATCCGGCGTAGGTGTTGGACAGGCCGAGGTCGTTGGTGGCCAGGCTGGTATCGGACAGCGTCGAGTCGACGACCAGCCGGTCCGGCCGGTGCATGGACAGATGGAGCCGTTCGTCGCAGGGCCCGGTGCCGTCCGGACAGGCGTCATCGGGCAGGCGTTCGCGCGCGGCCCAGTAGCCGGCGAACCGGGTTTCGCCGCCCGCGAACAGGCGCAGGAACGAGGCGATCAGGAACTCGCCGTGACGGCGCTGGTTCTCGCGGCTGAAGCGGCCCGAGGTCGGCAGGCCTGCCGTGCAATAGGCATCCAGCGTGAACGAGGCATCGTCGTTGAACCAGTAGTCGTTGTAGAAGTTGTGGTTCGCGCCCAGCGCATTGATCTGGAACTGCGGGCCGCTGCTGTCGGCGTCCGAATACCGCACGTTGTCGTATTGCCAGGTGCCGTGCAGCGTGGATACGTCACCGTCGCAGTAGGGCGCCAGCGTCGCGAAGGCCGTGTTGGTCGGCAGCTCGCTGTTGAAGTCGGTGGGCGCCAGTGCGAACACGGCGACGATGTCATGGGGATCGTCGAAGGCCGTGGTCGGGTCGTCGAAGCGCTCGTCCCGGTTGTAGATGATGGTTTTCGCCACGCCGTTGCCGCCGCGGGAGTGGCCCATCAGGCCGACATGGTGAAAATCCATCCGCCCGGTCAACACCGAGAAATCGTTGCCCAGCGTGTCCGTCGCGTAGGCGGAGGTCGCGCTGGCGTTGATGTCCCGGAAGATGTCCAGGTGATGCAGGATCAGCTCGGCCCGCGAGGTGATGCCGCGATCGTTGGACGCGCTGTCCTGCGAGTTGATGTCGTTGACGTTGATCGAGATGACCACGTAGCCGTGCGAGGCGAGGTTCTCGGCGATGTAGTCGTAGCCCAGGTCGCTGCGGATGGGGACCAGTCCGTTGGCTTCGCAGTCGGTGCCGCTGGATTCGCTGCCGTCGGCGTCGCCGGTGGTGGAACAGCTTGAATGTCGGCCGTGCTGGAACAGCAGGACCGGGAACCCCTCATCCGGCACGGGCGCGTCGTCGGTCGGCAGCGGGTAGCGGATCACGCCCAGCACGTCGACCGGCTCCGGATATTGGTCGGCGGTCAGGCCGTCGTCGTCGACATTCTGCGTGGCCATCACCGCGTCATACCGGAAGTCGATGGCGGCGCTGACGCCGTAGGGACCGGTGTCGTCCACCGTGGGCGCGGTGCCGGAGAATCGCAGCGGTGCGCCGCCGGGTTCGGTCGGCGGCTCCTGCACCGGTGGTTCGTCATCCGATGTGTCCGGCGGTGTGCTGGCGCCGCAGGCGGCCAGCGACGCGGCGATCGCCAGTGCCCCGGATCGCAGCCATCTTCCCCCGCTCATGGCGAGACGCCCAGCAGTTCCTCCAGCGCCTGGATATAGACATCCAGCGGCAGATCCTCGGGCGGGGCGGAGGTGGCGGTGATCAGCGCCTGTTGCTGGCGGGCGTTGAAGTCGGCGAGCGTGTCGTTGGCCGTTAGGACCGAAGGCACGATGTCTGGCGGCGCACGGTGCCGGGTGGCCTGTTCGTAGTCGTGGGCGATGCCGATGCCGGTGCCCTCGTCGAAGCGGCGCACGAAGATTTCCATGCCGCGTGGCACGCCGACCGATTCGTCGAAACCGACCGGGACGACGACCGAGCCCATGTGCGTGGTCGAGCCGAGATCACAGGTGCGCCCGCCCGTGGGGCCGGGCGACAGGATGAATGCATCCAGGCGCACCTGCTGGCCGTCATCGTCCAGCACCGGGTCGCCGTTCTCGTCGACCAGCGCGTCCATGACGCTCTCGACATAGGCGCGCTCCGCCGCCATCGCGTCCAGCTCCTCCTGCGTGCCCGGCTGGTCCGGGTCGCCGGTTGCGAAGGTCGCGACCAGTCCGACGGTACGCGGGCCCACCCGACCGGTTTCGAGGATGCCATCGAGCAGCATGCAGCTCTCGCGGCCGTTCGACGAGCCGGAGTTGAGGCTGGTCAGGCAGCGTCGTGGGGAGCTGCCGCCCTCCAGCTCGAAGATGTTGAAGTAGTCGCCGACATCGTAGTTCTGGTTGCCGGCGCCGCGGCTGGTGAAGTCGGGCAGGTGGATGTCGTAGATGTGGGCTCCCATCGCCGCGAGTTGCTCGACCGCCGCGGCGATCAACTCGCCCTGGGCCCCGGTGCCGGCGGGGTCGGTGTTGCTGCCCAGCTGGCGCAGCACGCCGATGTTGCGTCCGGCCACGCCGTAGGTCTCGCGGTCGAGGAACCGGGTGTAGCTCTCCGGGCGCTCGGACGCGGGGAATTCCAGGGTGCGAAAGTCGCGCGGGTCGACGCTGGCCATGGCGGTCAGCATTAGCGCGGCATCACGCACCGTGCGGGTCATCGGCCCGCCGGTGTCCCGGGCATGCGACAGCGGGAAGATGCCGTGCTGGCTGACGACACCAAGACTGGGCCGGATGCCGACCAGACCGTTGACCGAGGACGGGTGGCGAATCGACTGACAGGTGTCCGAGCCGGTGCCGCCCAGCGCGAAGTTCGCCGCGAGCGACGCTCCGGTTCCGCTGGACGAGCCGGCGGGGGACTGGGCCGTGTTGTAAGGATTCGTCACCTGGATCGCGCGGGCCGAGAAGCCGGTGGTGAAGTAGGCGAACTCGTCCTGATTGGCTTTGCCGAGGATTAGCGCGCCGGCCGCCCGCAGACCGCGCACGCTCTCGGCGTCCACACCGGCCTGATGCCCGAGCATGGAATACGAGCCCGACGTGGAGGGTGCGTCGTAGGTGTCGTAGTTGTCCTTCAGCAGTACCGGCATGCAGTGCAGATCGCGCTCGCCGATGCCGCCGTCGCGCTCGTACAGCATGTCCAGGTTCTCGGCCTGCTCGATGGCGTTGGCGTTGATGTGCAGCACGCCGCGAATCGCCAGCAGGCCCGAGGGTTGCGGGGCGTCGTTGTATGCGAAGATGCGATCGATGTACATCTGCGTCAGTTCGACGCAGGTCAGCGGATCGCCGTCGTCGGTGACCTGTTCGCCGGCCAGCGCGGCATGCACGTCGGCCATGGTCGCCTCGACAAGCTCGAAGACCTCCGGATCGGTGGGCGGCGAGGGATTGTCCGGCGGCGAGTCGCCGCCGCCGACCGGTTCGGAGACGGATGGGCTCTGGCCGCAGGCGCAGGCGAGCAGACCGAACAGAACAATCGCGCCCCAGCGCGCATGGCGATACAACATGACCAAGACCGTTTGCTGCGCCGTGACGTGGCGCGTTGTCGTCCGCGCAGCAAGGTCGGTGCCAGCGGCCATGGCGCCGCTGGCGTGCCAGAATGCATGTCCACCATCCACCGGTCCTGGAGCCCGATCCGATGCAGTCCGATACCAGCCCGACCGTT
>CALBOV010000336.1 GCA_937896565.1 uncultured Salinisphaerales bacterium | reverse complement strand
GCTCGCGGTGGCCTACGGGTCCAGCATTGGCGGCATGGGGACTCCCATCGGCTCGCCGCCGAACCTCGTGTTCCTGGAGGTTTACCGCACCACCACGGGCGTTGCGATGAGCTTCGTGGAATACATGACCATCGCACTACCGGCGGTGATCCTGCTGCTGCCGCTCGCCGCGCTGTGGCTCACCCGCCGGGTGACGTCCACCGAACCGGTCAACCTGCCGGAGACCGGCCGCTGGGCCGTGGACGAGCGCCGGGTGATGATCATCTTCGCGTTGACCGCACTGGCATGGATCACCCGCGGCGACCCCTTCGGAGGCTGGAGCCAGTGGTTCGGCCTGCACACCGCCAACGATGCCAGCGTCGCGCTGGTGGCGGCGGTCGCCCTGTTCCTTGTACCCAACGGTCGCGGCAGTCGTTTGCTGGACTGGGAATCCGCGGCCTCGATCCCCTGGGGCATGCTGATCCTGTTCGCCGGCGACATCGTCATCGCCAAGGCGTTCTCCGCCTCCGGCCTGAGCACGGCGATCGGCGACCTGCTGGCGGGCGTGGGTGCGCTGCCCGTCGTGCTGTTGCTCCTGATGATCTGCCTGGGCGTCACCTTTCTCACCGAGGTCAACAGCAACACCGCGACGGCGGTGCTGCTGATGCCCATCCTCGCCGCCGCGGCGCTCGCGAACGAGCTCGACCCGCGTCTTCTGATGGTCCCGGCCGCGCTGTCGGCAACCTGTGCCTTCATGCTTCCGGTCGCCACTCCGCCGAATGCCGTGGTGTTCGGCAGCGGTTCGATTCGCGTCCAGACCATGATTCGCGAAGGCTTCGCGCTCAACCTGATTGGCGCGCTGGTGATCACCACGGTGTGCTACCTGCGGCTGGCCTAGGGAAACACTGGTCGAGCCCGCGGGCCGAATATGTGAGGATGCGCAGGTCTCCTCCTCGCCAAAACCACGCAACGCCCATGCTGAGAGTCGCCCTCACCCTCGAAGGCCGCACCATCGACGACATCGACAAGGCCCTGGACGAAGCCAGGCGACAAATTCTCAACGGTGACCGCACCGGCGCCGATGCCAGCGAGGATGGCGCCTACAAGTTTCAGGTTACCGGACAGGAGAATTCCTGATGTCCAGCTCCAACCGCCCCGCGAACGTCGAGGCATTTCGCGAGGCCGTCGTCACGCGCCGCTCCGTGCGCCAGTTCACCGAGGAGCCCATCCCCGAGGCCGTTCTGCAGGACTGCCTGGACATGGCCCTGCTGGCACCGAACAGCTCGAATCTGCAGATGTGGAACTTCTACCGCATCACCTCAGCGGACAAGCGGGAGCAGATGGCGAAAGCCTGCATGAGCCAGAAGGCGGCGAAAACCGCCGCGGAACTGATTGTCTGCACCGGCCATACGAGGAACTGGCGCAAGCACGCGAAGGAAATCCTGAACCAGTGGCCCGGCGACCAGCCGCCCAAGGTCGTCCAGCAGTACTACGGCGGACTCACGCAGTTCATGTACGGCATGGTGCCCATGGACATGCTGGGATTCGGCGCGCGGGCGAAGAAGGGACTGCGCGACTCCATCGGTCTAGTCCGGCCGATGATGCGCACGCCCAATACCGAAGCCGACATGGAGCTATGGGCGGCCAAATCCGTCGCGCTGGCCTGCGAGAACCTCATGCTGGCGCTGCGCGCCTACGGATTCGACAGCTGCCCGATGGAGGGCTTTGACGAGCAGCGCGTCAGAAAGCTCTGCGGTTACGGGCGCCATGAGTTCACCGTCATGGTGATCGCCGCCGGGCGGCGACACCCGAAGGGGATCTACCACGAGCGCATGCGGTTTGACCGCGACCGGTTCATCCACGAAGTCTGATTCCAGGGTTCGGACCCGAGCATCGATTGTTGTTGCCTATTGAACAGTGGATGACATTCAATTTCTCAGATGGCGATATTGCGCGTAACGTCGATCCTGAAATCACAGACGGAGTCACTCGATGAGCATGTTGATGCAATGGCTGCGCGCGTTGTTCGGCCAACCGGAGCCTGAACTCGTACCGATCCCGGTACGTTGCAACTTCGACAACAACTACTACGGTGACCGGGTCTGCGACGCCGAGCGGCGACGGCGTGAGCTTGGCCGGACGCGCTAACGCGGTCCCGGTGGTCACCGCCGACTCGCGGGACCGTCTCGCCGTCGCATGAAACCGCCGTGGGAGCATGAGGACGTCAAGGCTGCGTTTCCGCCCTACACGGTCGTGCCCCTTGGCCAGAGCGTACGACGGATCACCGCGCCGAATCCGGGGCCGCTGACCGGGCCCGGGACAAACACCTACCTGATTGGTGACGATCGCGTCGCGGTCGTCGACCCCGGCGTTCGCGACCCCCGCCACCTTGATGCCATTCTCCAGGCCACCGACGGCCGGATCGAATGGATTCTGCTGACCCACACCCATCCGGATCATTCGCCGGGCGCACGAGAACTGGCCGAACGCACCGGCGCCCGCGTCCACTCGCATCCGGCCGAGTTGCAAGGCGTTCGCGACGCCAGCTTCCGGCCCGATCTGCTGCTGGACGAAGGCGACCGGCTCGACTGCGGCGACTTCACCCTGCGCTGCCTGCACACGCCGGGACATGCGACCAACCACCTATGTTTCCTGGTGGAGGGTACCGGGGACCTGATCGCCGGCGATCAGTTCATGGATGGCGCCACCGTCGTCATCGCCCCACCCGACGGCAACATGTCGGACTACTTCGCGTCGCTGGAGCGGCTGAAGCATGAACCCATCGAGCGCATCCTGCCGGCGCACGGCAACCCGCTGAGCCCGCCCGCCTCGGTGATCGAAGGCGTGATCGCCCACCGTCTGAAGCGGGAACGCAAGGTCATCGACGCGCTCGCGTCGCTGGAAGACCTGGTCACGATGCAGGAACTGCTGCCCGTGGCCTATGACGATGTGCCGGAAATGCTGCACCCGTTGGCTGCACGCAGCCTGCAGGCGCATCTGGACAAACTGGTCACCGACGGAACCGCGCAAACGCGCGATGGCTGCTGGCAGCTGACCTGAGCGCTCGCCGCGCGAAGAACGGCGACATCGCGATTCGCATCCGCGTCGAGCGGAGCCGATTCGGTCTTCCGGCCAACATCGACCATAATCCCGGTCTGGTGTCAGGGGAATGCTCCATGCAATCGGCACGGGGACACAACGACGGTCCGCTGCAACATGCTCAGACCGAAACGATCCGAATGGCCTTGATTGGCGCGGCTGATGCATCCATCGCCTGCCCATCCACCACAGCGATCGTCCCTTGATTACCGCACGCAAGGTTCGCCTCAGCTTCACCGACTCGCTGAAGATTCTCGGCCCGTACGTCTACGAGAACTTCGTCGAGCAGCTGAAGACGATCTGGTTCATCGTCGCCTATCTGCTGCTGTTCCAGATCCTGGTGCTGGGCCTGCCCATCGTGCACGCACTGATGATCGGCGTGGGTATTGGCATCGTCGCATTCGGGCTGATGTTCTTCATGGAAGGGCTGCGGCTGGGGCTGATGCCGCTGGGCGAGACGATTGGCGCGATTCTGCCGCGCAATTCTTCGCTGCCAATCATTCTGGGCTTCGCGTTCCTGCTCGGCATCGGCGCCACCTTCGCCGAACCGGCGATCGCCGTGCTGCGCAGCGCGGGTGCCGGGGTGCAACCCGAGCAGGCGCCGCTGCTCTACAGCCTGCTCAACGACTTCGCCAACCAGCTGGTCACCGTCGTCGGCATCGGTGTCGGCATCGCCGTGCTGCTGGGGATTCTGCGCTTCTTCCTCGGCTGGTCGCTGAAGCTGTTCATCATTCCCCTGATCACGCTGCTCTGCGGACTCACGCTCTACGCCCACTCCCACGACATGCTGCAACCGGTGCTGGGGCTGGCCTGGGACTGCGGCGCGGTCACCACGGGGCCGGTGACTGTCCCGCTGGTCCTGGCGCTGGGCATCGGTGTCTGCCGCATCGTCGGCGATGGCGACGCGGGCAATGCGGGTTTCGGCATCGTCACGCTGGCGTCCCTGTTTCCGGTGCTCGCGGTGCTGATGCTGGCAATGTGGCACGTACAACAGGACGACTACTACGGCCAGCCGAACTACGCCGGAACGCCGGTGGTGCAGCAGGCCGCACCTGCCCCCGAACGGACCACGCCCAAGGCCCGCCCGGAAGGCTTTACCAAGGACGAGTTCGACCGTTTCCTGCGCAACGGTGTCCCGTCCAGCGATTACGAACTGAAGTTCGCGGGCGGCAGCCCGCAGCTGATTGAAGGGCGAATCGTCCTGGACGATTCCACGCTAATCCTGGAGAAGCGTCAGGCGCTTCAGGCCAAGGTCGTGTCAAAGGCGGTCTGGGACCCTTCCGTCGCGTTCTTCGAGGAGCTCCGCGCCGGGGCGCTGGCCGCGCTGCGCGCTATCGTGCCGCTGTGCCTGTTCCTGCTGATCACGCTGCGTCTGGTGCTACCCGAGCGGTTGCGCAACCGCGATGAAATCTTCATCGGCATCAGTTTCGCGGTAATCGGCATGAGCCTGTTCATCCTCGGCATCACGCTGGGTTTGACGCCGCTGGGCGCGCAGCTCGGCAGCAACGTCCCGCTCAGCTTCGCGACGCTGACGCCGTGGGGTGCCGAGGGGCTGCGCG
>CALBOV010000335.1 GCA_937896565.1 uncultured Salinisphaerales bacterium | reverse complement strand
CAACGGCGGAGCAAGCGGGCCGGCTGTTTGAGCACGCGTAGCGTGCGAGTTTCGGCCCGCCCGCCGTTGGCGAGCATCGCAGGGCAGTCGTCACGCCGTCAGGCGGGTCGACCTGAGCAGAGGCATCCGTCTTTTGGTGACTTTTGGACGCCCAAAAGTCACTCGGCCGAAAGGCCGAAACCCGCAGCGTGTCAGATCATCGACGAGCGTAGAAAATGGATGATCGACAAACCGTCAGACATAAAAAAAGGGACCGCATCCATCGATGCGGTCCCGGCGACCTGCCCACGCGCGGGGGGAGGGGGGAAACGTAGGGGGTCGCGTACTGGGATCAGCTTTCGCTGATCATCAGTTCAGTTTGGAAGCGATCTCATCGATTTTCTGATTGATCGTTTCCTTTGTATCGCCGTACTTTTCCTTGATGCGACCGACGAGTTCCTCGCGGTCACCCTTGGTGCTCTCCAGTTCCTGATCGGTGAGATCGCCGTAGGCTTGTCGGAGCTGACCTTTCATCTGGTCCCACTTACCTTCCCATTGGTTCTGGTTCATAGCGGACTCCTTGTACTTCAAATTTCCAAACTCGATCTGTGCTTGCCTCTGCTGCGACGTGTGCGTGTCGTCGTGCTCAGCAGGTGGCGCCAAGATAGGCAGGCATCTGGAGGCCGTCTACTGTCTCAGAAGGGCGACAGACGATTGTGTCGGAATCGCCTTTTTGTCATCTAATTGTTTGAGTTTTAAGGATAAAAATGCATCGATCCGATGTCGTTCGATTGGCGACATGTCCCTGTCCGGTGGCTACGGGTCTGTGACGCAGCGGGGGAGGGAATGGCGCGTTTCCGTGGGTCCGGGTCAGTGTGGGACTTGTCGGCAATCGACAAATCGGCCCGTGAAAAAAATTTCAAATTCTTCGAAACGGGTGCGTTTTTCGGGGCGGAAACGCACGAATCCGCGCTTGCGAACGGGAATCGGCGCATCCGGAGTCGTTCCAAATCGCGGAACGGCGTCGGGTCGGAGGGCTCAGATGCGGTGGGAGCCGACCCAGTGGCGGGCGAACTGATGCGCGGTTCGGCCGGAGCGTGACCCGCGGGCCAGCGCCCATTGCAGTGCCGCCTTGCGGGCCTCGTCGGTCAGCGGCATCGCGCCGAGGCGATCGAGATGGGTGGCGACGATGTCGAGGAACTGCGCCTGGTTGAACGGGTAGAAGGACAACCACAGGCCGAAGCGATCTGATAGCGAGATCTTTTCCTCCACGGCCTCGCCCGGGTGAATCTCGCCGTCCAGGTTGTGGGCATCCAGATTGTCGGACTTGGGTTCCGGCAGCAGGTGACGGCGGTTGGACGTGGCGTAGAGCAGGACGTTGTCGGGCGGCGCCTCGATGCTGCCGTCCAGCGCGGCCTTCAGCGCGGTCAGCGCCGGGCCGCTGTCGGTGACGGAGAAATCGTCAACGTAGAGCACGAAGCGTTGTCGGGCGTCTCGCAGCGGATCGACGATGCGCGGCAGCTCGGTCAACTCCTCCGGGGCGACCTCGATCAGGCGCAGGCCCCGGTCGGAGAACCGCGTCAGCATGGCTTTGACCAGCGATGACTTGCCGGTGCCGCGGGCTCCGGTCAGCAGCGTGTGGTTGGCCGGTGCGCCAGCCACGAACTGCCGGGTATTCAGCTCCAGCCTGGATTTCTGACGGTCCACGCCGAGGATGTCGTCGAAGTCGACCTGCTGGGGATGATGGACGGCTGCGAGTTCGCCATTGCGCCATCGCCAGGCCAGCGTATCGGGGTCGAGCATGTCAGTCGTCGCCGTGGGTCGGGGGTGGGATCTTAGCGAATCGCACTCGGGCGACGGGGGCTACCGGTCGCCGCTCAGCTGCCGCGAGACCCGCAAGCCGTAGTCCGGGTTCGTCATGGCGCCGTGCCCACGCTCGTTCAGCAACAGCCGGAGTCTGCTGGCCCGCTGCGAGAGCTCGTCAGCGGCCTCGGCCCGTGTGGCTTCGGTGATCAGACGTTCCACGTTGCGCAGTTCGCCGAGCAGTTCCAGCTCTGGCGGCAGATGGCCGGAGTTGCGCAGCAGCCGGTAGCCGGCCCGCAGGTGTTCCGGTACGTGGCT
>CALBOV010000334.1 GCA_937896565.1 uncultured Salinisphaerales bacterium | reverse complement strand
GCATTTCCTTGGCATTGGCCTTGGTCGCCGGAAGAAAACGGGTCCCCAGACCCGCGACGGGAAAGACCGCTTTGCGTAGTCGCATGGTTATCCTTCTGGTTGGTTAGTCGTTTGGGCGCCCCACTGCCCCGGATTGCGAATCGGTGATCGAATCGGTGGGCTTGTGGATGGCTCGCCGCACGCAGGTACTCGCGAAGATTCCGGGCAACAGGCTAGCGCAACCGATGCTCCGGCGCATCCCGCATCAGGAGGGATCAGGGCACCTGCTCGTCGATGATCACGGTATGGCGACCATCCAGCGCGTCGCGGCTCAGTACCAGCCCGCCCTGCAAGTCTCCGGAACTTGCCCGCGCATCTCCGGCACGCGAGATGCGTGCCGATATCGCCCACTGATCGGCGTTGTCCAGGGACATCCCCGGCATCATCGCATCCTCGCTGGTCAGCGTGATGGACAGCGGAAACGCCGGCGATTCCAGGCGCTTGGCCGCCAGTGGCATCGGCGGGCCGCTGACATGCTTGGCGAACACGAACAGCGTGAATCGCCCTGGCACATCACCATGCAATGCCGGTGACAGTTCGATGTTCAGATCGATGCGTGTGCCGGCTTCCGGCGCATCCGGCCTCGCCGCCTCAGGCGCTTCGGTCTCGGCGGGCGCCGAGACATCCGCCGGCACGCCACCCAGCGCGATCACCGCGTTGCGAACCGCGGAGGCCAGCGGGTCTTCCAGCGGTTGACGGTCGAGGCGTTGCAGCCGCAACAAAGCGATATCGTGCTTGCCGTCCTGGGCCGCCGCGAGACTGCCGTACCAGAGACCGCGGGTGTGGTTGGGCTCGATGTCCAGCGCCGCATCGAACAGCGCCGCGGGGCGGCCCAGCCAGTCCTGGTTACGCGACATGCCCAACGCCTCGCCCTCGGCGATCAGGGCATCCGCGTCGCTGTTTCCGGTGTGCTCATTGATCTGGCGATACATCTGCGCGGCCTGCTGGTACCGCTCGGTGCCCATGTACACGCGGCCCAGCATCCGACGGGCGTCCAGATCATCCGGTCGCGTGGACACCCGGGATTCGAGTTGCTGCACCAGTCCGGCCATCTGTTCGGCATGGCTCATCGGAGGCAGGCCGCCACTGGCCAGGTAGAGCCCGACACCCACGATGGGCACGACGATGATCGCGGCGACCGACATCCAGCGACCGCCCGGTTGCAGCGTCCCCTCCTCCGACTGGGCGTCCATCAACAGTTCGGCGGCGGCGTCGTTTTCCAGTTGCTCGAACGCCTCCTGATTGATCCGACCAGCCGCCAGATCCGCTTCCAGCTCGGCCTTGCGGCTGCGAAATGCCGCGATGTTGTCGGCCTGACGACTCCGGCGGCCGCCACGCAGATGGCGCAGCGCCCACGCGGGAAAAATCATCGCGGCCAGCGCGAGGCCGGCGAACAGTGCAATCAGTAGGGTCTTCATTCTTTGTCCAGCAGTCGCCGCAATGCCTCGCGATCAATGGATTCAGGCGGCGTCCGGACCGGTCGGCGTCTGCGCAGCATCAGCACCGCGATCACCAGCGCGCAGACGAGCACGACGAATGGGGTGAGCCACAGCAACCAGGTCCTGGGCTTGAACGGCGGGCGATACAGCACGAAGTCGCCGTAACGCGCCTGCAGGTAGGTCTTGATCTCGTCATCGCTGCGCCCGGCGACAATCATGTCGGCGACCTGGCGCTTGAGATCCAGCGCCAGCGAGGCATGGGACTCGGCAATGTTCTGGTTCTGGCAGACCAGGCAGCGCAGTTCTTCCAGCAAGTCGTGATAGCGCGCTTCCTGCTCCGGGTTCAGGTCATCGGATGCCGCGCTCAGCGCCCCCGACAATCCCATCAGCACTGCCAGCAACAAGGCTCTCAGACTCATGCGCCGGACTCCTGCAACAGCTGTTCGACGATCGGCCGGAACGTGTTCTTCATGCTGGTCGGGTCCAGCGGACCGATGTGCTTGTAGCGAATGCGACCAGAGGCGTCGATGACAAAGGTTTCCGGAACACCGTAGACGCCCCAGTCGATACCCACGTTGCCGGCGCGGTCGCTGGCGATGGCCTGATACGGGTCCCCATGCCGCGCCAGCCAGGCCAGCGCATCACGTGGCGCGTCCTTGTAATTCAGCCCATAGAGCGGCACGTCGGAGGTTTCCGCCCACTCCATCCACAGGGGATGCTCAAGCCGGCAGGGCACGCACCAGCTTGCCCAGACGTTGACGATGCTCACCTGGCCGGCGAAGCGACGCTCGGTCAGCAGTTGATCCGGCGCGCGCAGGCTCGGCAACTCGAACGCCGGCGACGGCTTGTCGATCAGCGGCGACGGTACGCGGCTGGGGTCCAGCGTCAGACCGACGGCAAAGATGGCGATGAGTACACCGACCACCAGGATCGGTGCGATCAGGACCCAGCGATTCATGCGTGTACGGACTCGGCCTCAGCCGTCACCGCCCGCGCGGCGCGGGATTGCAGACGGTATCGCCGATCCGTCGCCGCCAGCGCGCCACCCAGCGCCATCAACAGCGCGCCGGACCAGATCCAGCGGATCAGCGGCTTGACGTACAGGCGAAGAATCCAGGCGCCACCCTGCACCGGCTCGCCCAGCGAGACGTAGATGTCGCGCAGCGGCGAAATGTCGATCGCCGCCTCCGTCATCGGATTGCCGCCCATGCGGTAGTACCGCTTTTCCGGGTTCAGGGTCGCGACGGCCTTGCCATCGCGACTGACCTCGACCGTGCCGACGTCCGCGTCGTAGTTCGGCCCCTCGTCACGTGCGACACCGACGAACTTGAAAGCGTAGCCGGCGAATTCGGTGGTCTCGCCGGGGACCAGCCGCACATCGCGCTCGATGGAGCCATGGTTGACCAGAGCCACGCCGAGCACGAACACCCCCAGCCCGATATGCGCGAGCGTCATGCCCCACTGCGCCCGGCCCATCTTCACCCGGCTGCGGCGCAGGGTGATGCGCAACGGTTCGGCCAGCGCGCCGGCCATGCACCAGACGGCGAGCAGAATCGCGGCGGACACGCCCAGGCCGCGCACGCCGAACAACGCCATCAGCACGGCGACGACGATCGCCACGGCAATCGGGATCAACGACTGACGGCGCAGGCGCGACCAGTCACCCCGTTTCCACATCACTGCGCTGGCAAAGCCCACGAGCAGGACCAGCGGCATGGTCAACGGCGCGAACACCGCATCGAAGTAAGGCGGCCCGACGGACAGCTTGCCCAGCCCCATCGCATCGACGAACAACGGGTACAGCGTGCCGAGCAGCACCGCCAGCGCGGCCACCGACAGGAACACGTTGTTCAGCAGCAGCAACCCTTCCCGGGAGAACAGCGTCAGCTGCTGTCGCACCTGGAAGCGCGCGGCGCGCAGCGCGAACAGCAGCAGCGCACCACCGACGAAGAATCCGAAGATCATCAGCACGAACACGCCGCGCGACGGATCCGTGGCAAAGGCATGCACCGACACCAGCACGCCCGAACGCACGAGGAAGGTGCCAAGCAGCGACAGCGCGAAGGCCGAGATCGCCAGCAACACCGTCCAGGCCTTGAACATGCCGCGCTTTTCCGTCACCGCCAGCGAGTGGATCAGCGCCGTGCCGATCAGCCAGGGCATGAACGAGGCGTTCTCCACCGGGTCCCAGAACCACCAGCCGCCCCAGCCGAGTTCGTTGTAGGCCCACCACGAGCCGAGCAGGATGCCGACGGTCAGAAAGCTCCAGGCCAGCGTCGTCCAGGGTCGTGTCCAGCGGGCCCAGGCGGCGTCCAGGCGGCCGCTGATCAGCGCCGCCACCGCGAACGCGAACGCCACCGAAAAGCCGACATAGCCCATGTAGAGCATGGGCGGGTGAATGATCAGCCCGGGGTCCTGCAGCAGGGGATTCAGATCCTGCCCTTCGGGCGGCGCCGGAATCAGGCGTTCGAACGGGTTGGATGTCAGCAGCGTGAACAGCAGGAACGCGCAGGACACAGCGCCCATCACACCCAGCACCGAGGCACCGATGTCGCGCGGCAGGCTGCGGTTGAGGCCGGCGACCAGCAGCGTCCAGGCGCCGAGCATCAGCACCCACAGCAGCAGCGAGCCCTCATGGCCACCCCACACCGCCGAGATGCGATAGAACATCGGCAGCTCCGAGTGCGCATTGGTCGCGACATAGCGCACCGAGAAGTCGACGTGGATGAACGACCAGGTGAGCGCGCCGTAGGCGATGATGGTGAACACCACCTGCCCGACCGCCAGCGGCCAGGCCATCGCCTGCCAGCGCTCGCGACGCAGCACGACCCCGGAGATCGGTGCCACGCATTGCATCAATGCCAGGCCGGCGGCCAGGCAAAGCGCGAAATGTCCCAGCTCCGGAATCATGTGTTCGCCACCGGCATGCAGCTGGTACCCGCCTTGTCCTTCAGGGATTCCTCTAGCTCAGGCGGCATGTAGTTCTCGTCATGCTTGGCGAGCACCTCCTCCGCGGAGAAGCCGGATTGCACGTCGTAGGTGCCAATCGCCACGATGCCCTGCCCCTCACGGAACAGATCGGGAAGAATGCCCGAATAGCGGACCGGAATGGCCTGTTCGCAGTCGGCTAGACGGAAGGTCACGGTCGTGTCGCTGCCCGAGCGCTGGACACTGCCTTCCTCGACAATGCCGCCGAGGCGAATGCGCGCCTGAGGCGGCAGTTCGCCTGCCAGGACCTCCGACGGGCTGTAGAAATAGATCAGGTTGCTCTGAAAGGCGACCAGCGCCAGCGCCACCGCGGTGCCGGCACCGACCACCAGTGCGCCGACGGCCATCATCCGCCGTTGTCTACGCGTCATCGTCTTGATCTCGTTCCAATCGAATATCCCGCTGCTGGCGACGCAGCGTCGACCAGCCCAGCAAAGCGCCACCCAGCAGTACCACGCCCGTCAGACCGAAGGAGGTCCAGACGTAGACCGCATAGCCTCCCATATGCCACCACGACTCGTTCATCAGACCGCCTGTCGAATCCAACGTGCGTCACGTTCTCGCGACAGAATCAGCGCCCGGATCCGCAGGCTCTGCAACGCGCCGTAGTAGCACATGAATCCCAGCGCGTTCAGCAGCAGCGGCCAGAGCATGTCCTTCGAGATCGACGGCGAATCGAACTTGGTGATGGTCGCGCCCTGGTGCAGGCTGTTCCACCATTCCACGGAGTAATGAATGATCGGCACGTTGATCACGCCGATCAGCGCGAGCACCGAGGCGGCTCTCGCGCCACGCCGGGGATCCTCGAAGGCGCCGTTGAGGGCGATCACGCCCAGGTAGAGGAACAGCAGGACCAGTTCGCTGGTCAGCCGCGCGTCCCAGACCCAGTAGGTGCCCCACATGGGTTCGCCCCACAGCATGCCGGTGAGCAGCGCCAGCGCCGTGAATGCGGCTCCGATGGGCGCCGCGGCCACGACGAACAGCTCGGCCAGCTTCATCCGCCAGATCAGCGCCACGCCGCCGGCCACCGCCATGGTCATGTAGACGAACATGGACAGCCAGGCGCTGGGCACATGCACGTAGATGATCCGGAACGCGTCACCCTGCTGGTAGTCAGCCGGCGCCAGTACCAGGCCGCCGTAAGTGCCCACGACGATCAGCAGCAGCGCGGCGATGCCGAAAACCCATTGCAGCGTGCGGCCCCAGCGATAGAACGTCGGGGGCGAGGACAGTCGATGAAACCAGGTCCACATCAGTCGTAACTCAGTCGCAGCGCCACGGCTGCCAGTGGCGGAGCCAGCGTGGCATACAGCATCGATAAAGCGGCCGTTAAGTATACCGGACCCGTCGCGGGCAACCCCGCCTGTACCGTTGCGACCGCGCCGGCGCCGAACACCAGCAGCGGCACATAAAGCGGCAGCAGGATGATCGCGACCAGAACCCCGCCATTGCGCACACCGACGGTGAGCGCCCCGGCGACCATGCCCAGCGCAACCAGCCCCAGCGTCCCGGACAGCACCGTCAGACAGAGCACACCCGACGCCGTGGCGGACAGCCCGTAGGCGGCTCCGGCGAGCGGCGCGGCAAGGCCCAGCAGACAGCCCAGTCCCAGCCAGTGCGCGCCCAGCTTCGCCAGCAACACCCACCACAGTGGTGTTGGCGATGTCAGCAAGACGGCCAGCGTGCCGTCCCGGGCATCGTCACGAAACAGGCGGTCCAGCGACAACACCACGGCCAGCACGACGGCGATCCAGACAATGGCCGGCGCGACGAGGCCCAGCGCGTCATCGGACGGATCGACACCCAGCGGCACGATCATCACCACCATGGCGAAATAGATCAGGGGTTGCAGCAGGTCCTGAACCTGCCGGAACAGCAGTTGCCATTCACGCGCCCACACGGCGTTCCAGATCCGCATCATCGGTCAGGCCGCGACCAGGTCGATGCAATCGGCGTCGATGGGCAACGCCTGGTGCGAGGTGACGACCACCGTGCCGCCGTTGCTCGCGTGTTCCCGGAAGCGCTGACAAAGACGCGAACGCGCCGCATCGTCCAGGGCGTTCAGCGGCTCATCCAGTACCCACAGCGGTGCTTTGGTAACCGCCAGGCGCGCCAGCGCCACGCGGCGCTGCTGCCCGGCCGACAGCGTTCTGATGGGCTGGGTCAGCGTGCGGCCCTTCAGGCCGATCTCGCGGAGCGCATCCGGCGCCGCATCGGCGCCCTCCCCGTTCAGCGCCAGCACGAACCGCAGCGATTCGACCGGGGTCAGCGCGGGATTGCCGGTCGCATCGTGGGCAACGTAGCAAAGCGACTCCCGCAGCGGCTCCGGGTGTTCGAACACGTTGCTGCCCTGCCAGCACACCTGTCCGGCGTCCGGCTCACGCAAGCCGACGATGGCATGGATCAGGGTGGTCTTGCCGACTCCGTTGGGGCCGCGCAGATGGGTCACGGTGCCAGCCGGCAGCTCCGCCGACAGCGGGCCGAGCAGCGTCTTGCGG
>CALBOV010000333.1 GCA_937896565.1 uncultured Salinisphaerales bacterium | reverse complement strand
CTGACGGCGCGCCACGCCGCGCCATGGTCCGCGCGTTCGGCCGCTTGCCCGGCGCCAGTTGTTCGTCGCGAATCACCAGCACCACGCGCCGGTTGCGCTGGCGGCCGCGCACCGTGTCGTTGCCGGCGATCGGCTGAAATTCCCCGTAGCCCTGCACACTTAGCCGCGTGGCGGCGACACCTGCATCGGTCAGCACCCGCAGCACGCTGACGGCGCGGGCCGCGGACAGCTCCCAATTCGACGGAAACCGGCGGGTGTGGATCGGCTCGTTGTCGGTATGCCCCTCGATGATCACGTGGTTGGGGGACGGCGTCAGAATCCCGGCGATGTGGCGGATCAGTGACCCCGCATCCGACGAAATCTCGGCGGCGCCGCTGGCGAACAGCAGGTCGGCGTCCAGTTCAACCTCCAGCCCCTTGCTGCTGCGGCTGACGTAGACCTGCTCGGCGAAGATGCGCCGGCGCAGATCGCGAACCAGCGATTCCTCGACCAGGTCCAGGGTGGTGATGCCATCGTCGTCAGGCGACGGACGCGGCGGGGGTTCGGCCTCGGCGGAACGGGCGAAGGTCGGCGCGTCGAGTGCGGCAGGGGTCTCGCGCAGATGCTGACCCGCGTTGAGCGGTTCGCCGATCGGGATCGGCCTGATGGTTTTCGGTGCGCCGGAAAACGCGGCGTTCAGGGCATCCGACAACACCCGATACTTGCCTTCGTTGGCCGTGGACGTGGCGTACATGACGACGAAAAAGGCCAGCAGCAAGGTGACCAGATCACCGTAGGGAATCGCCCAGCGCTCGGTATGTGCCGGTTCCTCCAGGTGGTTGCGACGCCGGGCCATCGCGGGCTACCGGAAGCCCTGCAACCGGACCTGGATGCTGTTGGGATGCTCTCCGTCGGCGATCGCGACCAGACCCTCGATCATCAGTTCGCGTTCACGGCTCTGACCGGCGATGGTCGCCTTGAGCTTGGCCGCCATCGGCAGGAACAGCAGATTGGCCAGGCCGATGCCATAAACCGTGGCCACGAAGGCGGCGGCAATGCCCGCGCCCAGCTTGTCGGGGTCGGCCAGGTTCTGCATGACCGCCATCAGGCCCATGACCGCGCCGATGATGCCCATGGTGGGCGCATAGGTGCCCATGCCCTCGAACACCTTGGCGGCCGCGGCGTCGCGCGCTTCCAGCGTATCCAGCTCCACATCCAGCGCCGCGCGAATCTGTGCCGGCTCGACGCCATCGACGAGCATCTGCAACCCTCGTCGGGTGAACGAGTCACTGACTGAATGCAGCGTCGACTCCAGCCCAAGCAGGCCGTGTTGCCGGGTGCGCCGCGACCACTGGACCACCGTGTCGATCTGGCCATCCCAGTCAATCACCGGTGGCCGGAATACCCATCGCGCCATCCGCAGGGCACGACGGAACGTAGGCCCTGGCGTCTGGACGAGAATCGCGGCGACTGTGCCGACGATCACGATGACGAACGCCGCGGGGCTGACCAGCGCGGCGACACCGCTGCCCTTGAGCGAGCTGCCTCCGAAGATCGCGCCAAGCGCCAACAGCAGCCCTGCAATGCTCAGCTTGTCCATGTCGTTGGCCTCGGGAATCGTTGCGTCGACTGCGTTCGGGCCTGGCTGCGCCCGTCGCTCGACTTCGTTTGGGTTGTCGGCCCTGCCGCCGGATTCTTGAACGGGGCAACGGGTTTTCCGCAGGTGTCACCGGCGCTGGACGAACGGCACGCGGATGTCCCACAACCGTCATGTCCACGCAGTACGGTCGCCTCCCGGAGCGTTGTGCGCTCAACGAAACACCGGGCCGCACCCTGGCGTTGGCGCGGCTTATCCGCTGGTTCCGGGCAGATCGCAGTCGTGGCGGAGGACACCGCATGCGGATCACGCGAATCAACACGTTCATGGCCGCCGAAGGCATGGGAGATCAGTTGCGATCGGCGCTGCTGGCCATCACCCCGCTGCTACGCAAGGCCGACGGCTGCGCCGGCTGCCGGGTGGTACGGAATCTGGAGCGCCCCGACGAACTGCTGCTGGTCGAGCGCTGGACCTCCGCCGCCGCGCAGGCCGCCTCGGCCCGGCGGATTCCGCCGGAAAAGATCGCCGAACTCGTACCGCTGCTCGCCGGCCCGCCACAGGGGCAGTTCTACCGTGAATAGGCGGGAAGGCTAGAACAGCTCCAGATCGATGTCCTGCTCCGCGCTGGCGGCCACGGCCGGGCGCGGTATGGCGGTAACGGTGGACGCGTAGGCCGGCGAGACCTGATTCAGCAGGCCCGGCAGGTCGAGCACCAAAGCGATGCCGCCGTCACCAGTGACACTGGCGCCGGCGATACCGGCCAGGCCGCCCATCATCTTGCCGAGCGGCTTGACCACGATTTCCTCGCGGCCCGGCACATCGTCGACCAGCAGCGCGCGGCGTTCGCGACCCACGTCGACAACCACGCAGTGCTGCTCCTCGGCGCCCGACGGCCGGCCCACCCAGTGCTCCATGCGGATCAGCGCGATCACGTCCTGATCGCGGCGGATCACCTCGCGGCTGGACATGCATTCCACGCGACTGCTGTCGAAACGGGAGACCTCCTCGATCGCGGTCACCGGGATCGCGAATTCCCGTCCACTGACGGTCACCATCAGCGCCG
>CALBOV010000332.1 GCA_937896565.1 uncultured Salinisphaerales bacterium | reverse complement strand
CTCGAAGTCCCCGCGCGGATGCGTCGGCAGAAACTTGTCGCCGGTCACCATAGCGGCGATGAGGTTCTCGCGCTTGTAGACCAGGTAGAAGCCGATCGCGAGGATGTGCAGCCCGACCGCCGCAAGCAGCAGATTGAAGCTCAATTCGTGGATATCGGCGATGTCACGCCCCATTCCGAAGCTGACCAGGCTCGCCAGCGGCCCGGACTCGATGCCGTCAGTATCGACCGCGAACAGGCCGGTGCCGGTCTGCACCAGCAACAGGCCCAGCAGCAGCAACACGCTCCAACCGCCCATGGGATTGTGGCCGACGGTGATCTCGCCCGGCCGATCCGGCAGGGTCCGGAGATAGCGCAGGAATGCGCGCGGGCCCCGGACGAAGCGCGCGAAACGCGCCGTGCTGCTGCCGACCACGCCCCAGTAAAGCCGAAACAGCAGCAGCGTCAGCACCCCATAACCGGACCAGCGGTGCCAGTCCATGTGATGGTTCTCGGCGCTCCACCAGGAAAACGCGAACAGGGCCACCAGCATCCAGTGGCCCAGTCGCGTCGGCAAATCCCAGATGCGGATGCGCATCGGTCAGACGATCAGGTGCTCAGTCGTCTTCGCGGAACGTATCGTGGCAACCCTTGCAGGTGCTGCCCACTTCCCTGGCCTGGGCCGCGAACCCTTCGGCGTCGCCCGCTTCGGCCAGTTCGGCGAATTTCGCGGCCGCCATGACGAAGGCCTCACGGCTTTCGGCAAACTCCTGAGGCTGCTGCCAGATCTCCGCCTTGGCGTCGGTCTTGCCGGCTTCCGGTCCGGAACCTTCCGGGAACCAGGTTTCCAGCTCGGGGGCGTAACCGTTGATCGTCTTCGCCGCTTCGGCCATCTCGGCGTCCAGCGACTCGCCCGCCTTGAGCTTGTCCATGATGGTCTTGAAGGCGTCGCCGATTTCCTCGAAGCCTTCGTGACGCTCGTGCATCACCTCGGCCATCGCCGGATCCGTCGGCGTACCGCCGCCACAGGCGGCGAGCGCGGCCGTCAGCGCGAATGCGGGAACAAGCAACCGATTGTTGAACATCCTGTTTGAACTCCTGAATCGACTGAGGGCAAGCATATCAAGGCGACGTCGCCGGAACGTGCACGTCGAACGCCGACCAGGCACAAGCTGAGCCCGGAATCGGCAACAATGGGGTGACCGCAACCAAGACAGGCTCATGCAAGACGCACGCATACGGCTCCACTGATGGTGCTCGCCGACTCATTGCTGGGCGGCTCCGCCTGGCTGATCGCAACCCTGCTCCAGGCTCTGGTGCTGCTGGCGGCGCTCCGCTTCACCCCGTGGCGCCTGCTGCTCGCGGTTCCGGCGCGGCTGCACCTGCTGTTCGGCTCGATGACCGCGCTGGTCCTGTTCTGGCAGATCAGCGGACAGATGGAGCCGCGAATGCAGTTTCATCTGCTGGGCATGACCACGGTCACCCTGATCCTGGGCGCACCGCTGGCGATCCTGGCAGGCACCTGCTCTCAGCTCGCGTCCGCCCTGCTGCTGGGACAGCTGCCGGTCGATCAAGTGCTGCCGCACGCATTGATCAACGTGACCGCGCCGGCGCTCACCACCGCGTTGCTGCTGCGCGTGCTGCACAGACACGCCCCGAAGAACCCGTTCACCTACATGCTGGGCGTGGGCTTCTTCGGAGGCGGCCTGTCGATGCTCAGCAGCTTCGTCACGAGCCTGACCCTGCTGGCGCTGATCGGTCAGTGGCGCGTCCTGGATGACTGGCTCTCGCCACTGATGCTGCTTGTGATGTTTCCGGAGGGGTTCCTCAACGGCGCCATCATCTCCGGGCTGGTCGTCTACCGGCCGGAGTGGCTCAAGACCTTCGACGACTCGCACTTCATCGATCAGGCCTGACGGCGGTCGTGCGCACCGCGCTGGGCACCTGACCGGTCCAGCGCTTGAACGCGCGCCGAAACTCGCGGGCATCGCTGAAGCCGAGCCGCTCGCCGATGCGTGCGATCGGTGCGTCGGACTCGCGCAACCAGCGTTCGGCCTGCTGCGCACGCAAGCGGTCGCGCACCGCCTGAAAGCCGGTACCCGCCTCGGCCAGACGCCGCCGCAGCGTGCGTTCGGACATGTTCAGCGCATGAGCCGCGTCACGCGCCGTCACCGGCCTATCCAGACGCCCAGCCAGCCAGGCCCGCAGTGTGCTGACGGCGTCGTCCTCCGCCGGCACCGCGCGAATCTGCGTTGAGCACATCCGCACCATGCTGTGGTGGCTCGCGGAATCGGCGGTGGGCAGCGGCGCATCGAGCCAGTCCGCATCAAACACGGCCCGGTTCATGGCGGCATCGAACCGCACCGGACAGGGAAAGACCTGGTCGTAAAGCGCCACATGCGGTGGTGGTGGAAACGCGAATTCGAGCCGCAGCGGCCGACAGTCCGGCCCCAGCAGTGCGCGGGCCACCTGCAGCGCGCAGCAGAACAATTCCTCACAGAAGAAACAGACCAGATCGGGCTCGGGAAAGCGTTCGCTGGCGATCAGCGACACCCGGCTGCCGGCCACCTCGACCCGCAGGTCCAGCAGGCTGCCGGTCACCTGGTGATACCGCGGAACCAGATCCAGCGCATCCCCGAAAGTCGGTGCGGACATCATCGCGAACCCCATGGACCCGCAGGAGGCCAACGATTCACGCTGGCCGACGCGCAGCCCCAGCGCCGAATCGCCAGTACCGCGCAGCGCTCGGCGGATCACCGTTGCGGCCTGGCGGAAGGAGACCCGCTGCTCCGGGTCGACGCATTGCGCGGGAGTCAGGCCGATGCCGGCAAACCACGGCGCCGGGTCCAGGTCTTGCTGCCGCGCCAGATCGACCAGAAAACCCAGCACGTAGGGTGGAATCACCGCCTCGCGATAGCGCGCGGCCTCAATTGCGGATAACGGGTTTGTCGCTGTCTGCATGACGATGTTGGCCGGATTGCCCCCCACATGATGCCGAAACCACCCTTCTGCGGGAAAGCGTCGCGCCGCATGATTCGGCAATCTCCATACCACTCCGCGAGCAAGCCCGATGACCGAAGCCTCCGCGACCGACGCTGCGTCGACCATTCAGGACCGCAGCGATCAGGTCTGCATCATCGGCGCCGGCCCGGCCGGCCTGTCCATCGCCCGCGCACTGAAACGCGTCGGCATCCCCTACGAGCAGTTCGAGCGCCACAGCGATGTCGGCGGCCTGTGGGACCCGGCCAACCCGGGCTCCCCGGTCTACCGCAACGCGCACTTCATCTCTTCGCGCGACACCTCCGGCTTTTTCGATTTCCCGATGCCCAAGGGCTTTCCGGACTATCCGCACAACCAGGACATCCTCGCCTACACCCGCGCCTTTGCCGCCGCCTTCGGGCTACGCGAGCGGATCGCCTTCAACACCCCGGTGCTGTCCGTCGAGCAGGACGGCGACACCTGGCTGGTGCATCTGGGCGAGGACGATGTGCGCCGCTACCGGGCGGTGGTCTGCTGCACCGGCACCAACTGGCACCCCAACCTGCCCCGACATCCCGGCGACTTCAACGGCGAAATCCGGCATTCGGTGAGCTACTACGACCCGGAGGAATTCCGCGGCAAGCGCGTGCTGATCGTCGGCGCCGGCAATTCGGGCGCTGACATCGCCTGCGACGCCGCGGCCAATGCCGACCGCGCCTTCATCAGCATGCGGCGCGGCTACCACATCATCCCCAAGCACATTTTCGGCGTGCCGGTGGACGAGTTCGCGGAGAAGGGGCCGAATCTGCCGATGTGGCTGGAACGCCCGGTGTTCTCGCTGCTGCTGCGCTGCGTGGTCGGCAACACCGCGCGCTGGGGCGTGCCCAAACCGGACCACAGGCTGTTCGAATCCCATCCACTGCTGAACACGCAGTTGCTGCACTACCTTCAGCACGGCGATATCCGGGTCAAGGGCGATATCGAGCGCTTCGACGGCGATGACGTCGTGTTCAGGGATGGCTCGCGTGAGCGCATCGATCTGGTGCTCTACGCCACCGGCTATGACATGCGCCTGCCCTACGTGCCGGAGGACTGCTTCGACTGGCACCACGGCCGCCCGGACCTGTACCTGCGCGCCTTCGCCCGCAAGCGCCACAACCTGTTCGCCCTCGGGTTTCTGGAAACCAACAGCAGCGCCTACACGCTGTTCGACCGCATCGCGCAACTGATCGCCAACTACCTGCACGACCAGACGGCCGCGCCCGAGCGCGCCGCCGAGTTCGAGCAGCTCATCCGCGACGACCGCACCCCGCTCAACGGCGGCCTGCACTTCATCGACAGCGCGCGCCACGAGGGCTACATCGAGATTCACGCCTACAAGGCCTACATCGAGAAGCTGCGCAAGCGCTTCGGCTGGCCGGAGATGACGCCCGGCTTCTTTGCCGAGGTGCAGCACGCCGCCGTCGAACCGGAGCTGCGCACATGAGCGCGCCGCTGGCCGGCAAGATCGCCGTGGTCACCGGCGCGGCCGGTGGCATCGGCGTCGACATCTGCACGCGGCTGTCCGCGCTGGGCGCCCGGCTGGTGCTGGTCGACCGGCGCGAAGACGCGCTGAACACGGCGCTGGCCGCACTGCCCGAGAACAGTGTCGGCATCGCGCAGGACCTGACCGAGCCGGACGCCGGCACCCACATCGTCAAGACCGTCCGCGAACGCTGCGGCCGCTGCGACCTGCTGGTCAACAACGCCGGCATGGTCGTCACCGAAGCCTTCGAGCAAGCGCCGCTGGCCCCGTTCGAACAGGAGGTGACGCTGAACCTGCTCGCGCCAATGCGGTTGATCCACGCCCTGTTCCCACTGCTGCAGGAGTCCGGCGGTCAGGTCATCAGCGTCGTCTCGCTGGGCGGCCAATTGCCGCTCAAGGAATGCCCCGGCTATTCGGCCTCCAAGTTCGGCCTGCGCGGGCTGATGCTGGCACTGGCGCTGCGCGAGCCGCTGACCGGCGTGCGCTTCAGCGTCATCAATCCGGCGGCGGTCGACACACCGATGCTCCGCCACGAGGCGCTCAACGGCGGCTCCGCGCTGAACTTCCTCGACCCGCCACATCCGCCATCGCTGATCGGCCAGGCCGTCGTCGACCGGGCGCTGAACCCCAGGGTGGAAAGCGACGTGCCCCGCGGCGACGGCTGGTTGATTCGCCTCGTCATGGCCGTGCCCGGCCTGTTCACCCGCGTGCTGCCGAGACTGGAATCCAGAGGCGAAAAGGGCCGACAGCGGTATCTGCGCGAGCGAGGGCTCAACATCAGCGAGTGATAGTGCCGGACCAACAGCGACGGGACTGCTAAGGATCGCGAAGGCAACCGGCACACCGCGCCAACCCGACACGAAGCAACCGCCCTGAGGTGATTGCTCACCCTAATCACCTCATTACTTGATGTGATTAAGGGCTATAATCGCCTCATGACTGCGTATATCTGGCAATCGGATCAGTGGCCCGGGTTGCTGCTCGAACCACCTGATGAACAAACCGAGGCCTTGGAAGCGGCGGCCCATCAGGGCGCCTCCGCGCTTTCGGCATTCATCGAAGCGCTATCCCCGGACAGCGTCCGGGAAACTCATGCGGCACTACTCGCCGACGAAGCGACCGAGTCCAACGCCATCGAAGGCGTGCGATTGTCCAGAGACTCCTTCTTCGCATCCGCCCTGCGCCGGCTTGGCGCGATTCCCCATGGCCAGATCGACCGTCGTCACCTGCCCGTGATCGAGGCGCTGCTCGACGCCACAGAACATGCCGATCAGCCGGTGGATCACTCCACCCTGCACCGCTGGCAGGACGCCGCGCTCACGCACCAGAGCAACGCTTACGTACCAGCCCTGACCGGCATGTACAGGGCCAGTGCCGACGAAATGCAGATCGTCACGCGCCGTGCGACCGGGCGGGAGCAGGTGCACTACGTCGCCCCGCCGGCCGACCGGATCGAGCGTGAGATGGACCACCTGCTCGAATGGCTGGAAACCGCCGAGGCCGGAACCTTTCGTGGCGCCGCCATCGCCCACCTGTGGTTCGAGATCATCCACCCCTACGAGGATGGCAACGGGCGCGTGGGTCGCCTGCTGTGGGACCGCATGATCGCCCGGGCAGCCTCAAAGGCCAGCCTGCCCCTCGGCCGCTGGTGGGCCATCTCGCACCACATCGCCGCCAATGTCACCCCGTACTACGCAGCGCTCAATGCCGTTTCGACCGGCCGGTCATCAGCCGATCATTTCGTGCAATGGGCGGTGGATGCGACCACCAACGCCTTCAACCGTACCCGCCGCGTAGCCCGGGACGTGGTCCGCAGCCGGGACATCATGGCCAGAAGCGCCACCGCCGGACTCAACCCACGGCAGCTTGACGTACTCCAACTCATGGTGAAACACGGCTCCGAAGGATTCCGGCAAGGCATGAGCGTGCGCAAATACCGCTCCTTGACCGAAGCCTCCGCCGCCACCGCCTCCCGCGACCTCGCGGGCCTCGTGGAAGCCGGCTTTCTCAGCTCCCGTGGCCAGGGTCGCTCCCGGGTTTACGATGTCGCCTGGGACGGAACTGCATGACCCTGCTTTCACCCCGGCGGTGGCGTCCTTTCCCGCTCAACCATCACCACGCGGCAGCCGGCTGCCGCAACCTGCGCACGACTACGGAACACCCGCCCCATGTTTGAAAACGCCTTCAACAACATAGACCGCGTCATGCGTAACGACGAAGGTCTCGCCTCGGAACTGGACTACGCCGAACAGACCTCCTGGCTGCTGTTCCTCAAGTACCTGGACGACATGGAGCAGCAATGGGCGGATGAAGAGGCGCTGCGCGGCCACGACTACCACCCGATCCTGGACGAGCCTTACCGCTGGGGCAGCTGGGCGGCGCCGAAGAAGGACGGCGAACTGGACCACAATGCCGCGCTGACCGGCGACGACCTGATCCGCTTCGTCAACAACGAACTGTTCCCCTATCTGCAAACCTTCCGCGAATCGACGGAAGACCCGGACACCATCGACTACAAGATCGGCGAGGTGTTCTCCGAAATCGCCAACCGCTTCCGCTCCGGCTATTCGCTGCGCGACGCGCTGGAGATCGTCGACGGCCTTAGCTTCGGCAGCCAGCAAGCCAAGCACGAACTGAGCGACCTGTACGAAACCCGCATCCGCCGCATGGGCAATGCCGGACGCAACGGCGGTGAGTACTACACCCCACGCCCGCTGATCCGGGCCATGATCAAGGTCGTCAAGCCGCGGATCGGCGAGACCATCTACGACGGCGCCCGCGGCTCGGCGGGCTTTTTATGCGAAGCCTGGGAATACCTGCGGCGCGACGACCTGACGTCGACCGAATGGGAAACCCTGCAACGCGGCACCTTCTTCGGCCAGGAGAAGAAATCATTGGCCTACGTGCTCGGCATCATGAACATGATCCTGCACGGCATCGACGCGCCCGCCATCCGCCACACCAACACGCTCACCGAGAACGTGATGGACATCCAGGAGGCCGACCGCCATGACATCGTGCTCGCCAACCCGCCCTTCGGCGGTGGCGAGCGCCAGGAGGTGCGCCAGAACTTCCCCATCCAGTCCGGTGAAACCGCCTACCTGTTCCTCCAGCACTTCATCCGCAAGCTCAAGGCCGGCGGCCGTGGCGCCGTGGTCATCAAGAACACCTTTCTCAGCAACACCGACAACGCCAGCGTCGCCCTGCGCAAGGAACTGCTCACAAGCTGCAACCTGCATACCGTGCTGGACTGCCCCGGCGGCACCTTCCAGGGCGCCGGCGTGAAGACCGT
>CALBOV010000331.1 GCA_937896565.1 uncultured Salinisphaerales bacterium | reverse complement strand
CATCGCCAGCGACAGGATCGTGGCCAGGGGATTGGCCTTGTCCTGACCGGCGATATCCGGCGCCGAGCCGTGCACCGGCTCATAAAGCCCCCGGCTCTGCTCGTTCAACGAGGCCGACGGCAGCATGCCGATCGACCCGGTCAGCATCGCCGCAATGTCGGACAGCACGTCGCCGAACAGATTGCCGGTGACAATGACGTCGAACTGCTTGGGCGCCCGCACCAGCTGCATCGCGGCATTGTCGACGTACATGTGCGACAGCTCGACGTCCGGATACTCCTTGCCCATGGCGGTCACGATATCGCGCCAGAACTCGGAGACCTCCAGCACGTTGGCCTTGTCCACCGAGCACAGGCGGCCATCGCGCAGCCGGGCGATCTCGAATGCACGCCGGGCGATGCGCTCGACCTCGTCACGGCGGTAGACCATGGTGTTGTAGGCGCGCCGTTCGGCCCGCTCGCGCGGCTGACCAAAATAGATGCCGCCGGTCAGTTCGCGCACGATCATGATGTTCAGCCCGGCCACCAGCTCCGGACGCAGGCTGGACGCCGAGGCCAGTTCCGGCACCAGCGTGGCCGGCCGCAGATTGGCGAACAGGTCCAGCGACGAGCGGATGCGCAGCAGGCCGCGCTCCGGACGCAGATCGCGCTCGATCGTGTCCCATTTCGGGCCACCCACGGCACCGAACAGGATGGCATCACTGGCCTTGGCCAGCTCCAGCGTCGAACTCGGTAGCGGATCGCCTTCGGCATCGTAGGCGGCCCCGCCGATCAGCGCGGTTTCCGTTTCCACCTTCAGGCCGTGGGTGCGCGCAAGAGTCCGCACCACGCGCCCGGCCTGGGCGACGATCTCCGGACCGATCCCGTCGCCGGGCAGCAGCAGCAGCTTGTGCGTCATGCTCCGAGCTCCCCCTGCAACCACGGTGTCGCTTCCCGCTGACGCGCCTCGAACGCGCGAATCGCGTCCTCGTACTGCAACGTCTTGCCGATCTCGTCCAGGCCCTGCATCAGGGTGTCGCGACGGAAGCCGTCGATGTCAAAGGTCCAGACACGGCCATCGGGATGCCGAACCTCGCAGGCCTGCAAATCCACGGTCAGGTCCAGCGGACCCGCCAGCGCATCCTGCATCAGCGTCTCGACCACGTCGGCCGGCAGCACCACCGGCAGCACGCCGTTCTTGAAGCAGTTGCTGAAGAAGATGTCGGCGTAGCTCTCCGCGATCACGACCCGGAAACCGTAATCCGCCAGCGCCCAGACCGCATGCTCCCGCGAGGAGCCGCAGCCGAAATTGCTCCGCGCCAGCAGGATGCTGCCGCCACGGTAGTCCGGCTGGTTGAGCACGAAGTCGGGATTCTCGGTCCGGTCCTCCGGCCGCGAATCCAGCGTGCCGGGATCCTTGAACCGCCATTCGTCGAACAGGAACGCGCCGAAGCCGGTGCGCTTGATCGACTTCAGGTACTGCTTGGGAATGATGGCGTCCGTGTCCACGTTGGACCGGTCCATGGGCAGCACGCGGCCCGTATGCGTAATCAATGGTTCCATCGGTTCAGCCTCCCGCTTCCAGGGTCCGCACGTCGACAAAGTGGCCGTGCACGGCGGCCGCCGCCGCCATGGCCGGGCTGCAAAGATGCGTGCGTCCACCCGCCCCCTGTCGCCCTTCGAAATTCCGGTTCGATGTCGATGCGCAGCGTTCGCCCGGCTCCAGCCGGTCCGCGTTCATGCCCAGACACATGGAGCAGCCGGGCTCGCGCCATTCGAAGCCGGCGTCGATGAACACCTTGTCCAGACCCTCGGCTTCGGCCTGCGCCTTGACCAGACCGGAGCCCGGCACGACCAGCGCCTGGCGAATGCTCGGCGCCACATGGCGACCGCGCGCCACGGCGGCGGCGGCGCGCAAATCCTCGATCCGCGAATTGGTGCAGGAGCCGATGAACACGCGATCCATCGGAATCCCGGTCAGCGGCTGTCCGGCCTGGATATCCATGTATTCCAGCGCCCGGGTCCAGCCCGCGCGCTTGTCGGCGGGCGCCTGCTCGGGGTCGGGCACCCAGGACGTCACCGGCGCGACCATCTCCGGCGACGTGCCCCAGCTCACCTGGGGCGCGATGTCCTCGCCACGGATGGACACCTCGACGTCGAAGCGCGCATCCGGGTCGGAGACCAGGTCACGCCAGGCGGCCTCCGCGCGTTCCCACATCGGTCCTTTCGGTGCGTAGGGACGGCCGCGGACGTAGTCGATGGTCTTGTCGTCGACCGCGACCATGCCGGCACGGGCCCCGGCCTCGATGGCCATGTTGCAGAGAGTCATCCGCCCTTCCATGGACAGATCGCGAATCGCCTGACCGGCGAACTCGATCACGCAACCGGTGCCACCGGCGGTGCCGATCTCACCGATGATCGCCAGCACGATGTCCTTGGCGGTGACGCCGGGACCGACCGCGCCGTCCACGGTGACGCGCATGCTGCGGGATTTCGACAGCACCAGGCACTGGGTCGCCAGCACGTGCTCGACCTCGGAGGTTCCGATGCCGAAGGCCAGCGCTCCGAAGGCGCCATGCGTCGCGGTGTGCGAATCGCCGCAGACGACGGTCATGCCGGGCAGCGTCGCGCCCTGCTCGGGCCCGATCACGTGAACGATGCCCTGCCGCGGGTCGCCCAGATCGAAAAAGGTGATGCCGGCGGCGCGCACGTTGTCACGCAGCGCCTCGACCTGGGTGCGCGAGATCGGATCGGCGATTTCCGCCGTCTGGTCAATGGTCGGCACATTGTGATCCGGCACCGCCAGATTGGCATTGAGCCGCCACAGCTTGCGGCCGGCCAGCCGCAGTCCCTCGAAGGCCTGCGGTGAGGTCACTTCGTGCACCAGGTGCCGATCGATGTAGATCAACGCCGTCCCGTCGCCGTTGTCGCGCACCATGTGCGCGTTCCACAGCTTGTCGTAAAGCGTCTGTGCTGCCACTGCCCTGCCTCCAGGCCATTTCGAGGTGCGCGAGCGTAGGCCGCTCGAATTCATTCTTCAAATGAATTATTTTTCTTCGAACCATTCCAACATGGAATTCAGATGGACGCGGCGCAATTGCAAGCCTTTGTCGGCACGGTGGAATCCGGCTCGGTGTCGGCGGCCGCGACCCGGCTGCATCTGACGCAGTCCGCCGTCACCAAGCGCCTGCAGACCCTGGAACAACAGCTCGGCGAATCCCTGCTGGACCGCATCGGCCGTGGCGTGCAGCTCACCGATGCCGGACAGCGGCTGCTGCCGATCGCCCGCCGCATCCTCGCGGACATGACGCTGGCCCGGCAGGCCGTGCGCAGCGTGCCGGGTCAGGTCAGCGGCGCGCTGAACCTCGCGACCAGCCACCACCTGGGCCTGCATCGGCTGCCGGCCGTGCTGAGCCGCTTTTCCCGG
Organism: uncultured Salinisphaerales bacterium; assembly: GCA_937896565.1. Taxonomy (GTDB): domain Bacteria; phylum Pseudomonadota; class Gammaproteobacteria; order Nevskiales; family OUC007; genus Abyssibacter. The sequence continues at coordinate 8,228 of CALBOV010000331.1, read as the reverse complement.
GACTATCCGGCGGTGGACCTCAATCTGGAGTTCCTCGACTCCGAGGAAGGCTGCGACGCCGTGGAATCCGGGCGCCTGGAATTGGCGGTGGTCACGCTGCCGCGCCGCCCTTCCCCGCGCCTGCTGACCCGGGTGATCTGGGAGGACCCGCTGACGCTTTGCGCCGCGCCAGGACATCCGCTGACGGCGCAGGCGGACCTGCGTATCGAGCATCTGGGGCGGCATGCGGCGATTCTTCCCGACCGCAGGACATTCACCCACCGGCTGATCACCGACGCGCTGGCGCAGGTCGACATGACGCCCAAGGTGCGCATGTCCACCAACTACCTGGAGACGATCAAGATGCTGGTCTCCATTGGCCTGGGCTGGTCCGCCCTGCCCCGGACCATGCTGGACGACTCGATCGTCGCCCTGCCGCTGGATCTGAACATCCACCGCAGCCTCGGCACCGCGGTCCACCGGGGCCGCACCCTGTCAGCCCCGGCGCGGGCATTTCTGTCGGTGCTGGACGGGGCGCACGGCGACTGACCGGGCGTCCGACATTCACGGCCAGGGATGGCCGCACGAGACCGTGTACCCCTTCGACGCAGCCGACGCGGACGGCGCGGCGAAACCCGCCGTTTCAGTGAGTCAGGACGTGAATCAACACGGTCAGCTTGCCAAAGCGGAACCCTTAACCCGTCACAACCTCACCCGCCCGCTCCATCGCGGATCCCCGCAGGAGCCGCCAGGCGACAAACCACCCGCCCAGCGCCGCGCCCGCGGCAAACAGGAACAGTGCCGGCGACGGCAGGTGATCCCAGATCACGCCGCCCAGCAGGCTTCCCAGTCCGCCGCCGGCGCCCAGTGAGATGGCGCTGTAAAGGGCCTGCCCCCGCCCCTGCTGCCGGCCCTGGAACAACCGGTTGATCAGGAACACGCCGACCGCGTGATAAAGCCCGAACGACCCCATGTGCAGACACTGGATCAGCAGCAGCATGGGCAGCGATCCGGCGAAGAACGCGAGCAACGCCCAACGCAGCGCCGCGACACCCAGCGCCACCAGCATCAGCCTTCGCGGACCAAAACGTCGCAGCCAGCCCGGCGCGAACAGGAACGTCAAGATCTCGGCCGCCACACCCAGTGCCCACAGGCCGCCGATCAGGCTTTCACCGTGCCCATGGCTGCGTATGTAAAGCGAGTAGAACCCGTAGTACGGCCCGTGGCTCATCTGCATCAGCGCGCAGGCCCCGAGCAACCCGATCACCACCGGCTGCTTCAAGGTCCGGAGGATGGGACCCGGGTCATGCGTCGTCTGCGCGGGCGGCTCGCGCAGCAGCGAGGCCACCAGCGCCAGCATGACCATCACCGCGGCGACGACATACGGCAGCACGGTGACGCCGACCCGCTCGACCCATGCACCCAGCCCGATGGAGGCCACGATGAAACCCACCGAGCCCCAAAGACGGATCTGGCCGTAACGCGCCGCGTGCTCGCGCAGGTAGTTGAAGGTGATTACCTCGAACTGCGGCAGCGCGGCGTTCCAGAAGAACGCGAAGACAACGACGATGCCCAGCAGCGGCCAGAATCCGGGCGCCAGCGGCACGATCAGAAAGGCGCCCGCGGCCAGCAATGCCGCCAGCCGGATGATGGGCAGGCGCCGCCCCATGCGATCGGCAAGCTGCCCCCAGACGTAGGGCGCGATGATCTTGAGCCCCAGCATCGCGCCCAGCAGCACGCCGATGCGCGAGGCCGAGTAGCCGGCCTGATCGAGGTAGACGCTCCAGAACGGGAGCAGCAGGCCCAGCGTGGAAAAGTAGAACGCGTAGAACGCCGACAGGCGCGCGTAGGGAAGGTTGGACGGCAACGGTCAGGTAGACACTTATCGCTGCGAGGGTATACGCGGTGTCTTCGGCTCCACGTCCGCGTTCTGCGCCCGATGGCGCAACCAGTGATCCATGACCACCAGCGCCAGCATCGCCTCGACGATGGGCACCGCGCGGATGCCGACGCAGGGGTCGTGACGCCCGGTCGTGCGCATCTCGGTGGATTCGCCGGACCGCGTGATCGTCTCGCCGGGAATGATGATGCTGGAGGTCGGCTTGAACGCCACGCGCGCCACCAGATCCTGGCCGGTGCTGATGCCGCCGGCGACGCCGCCGGAGTGGTTGGAGCCGAAGCCGTCGGGGCTCAGCACGTCGCGGTGCTCGCTGCCCCGCTGCGCCGCCGCGGCGAAGCCGTCGCCGATCTCCACGCCCTTGACCGCGTTGATGCCCATCATCGCCTTGGCGACGTCGGCGTCCAGGCGGTCGAACACCGGCTCGCCCAGCCCGGGCGGCATGCCGATCGCCTCGACCCGCAGCACCGCGCCCACCGAATCGCCATCGCGGCGCAGCGCGATCAGGTCCTGCTCCAGGGCGTCGACCTGATCGGGATCGGCGCAGAAGAACGGGTTCCGGTCCACCGCTGTCCAGTCGCTTACGGCGAGTTCCCGTTGACCGATGGCGGTCACACAGCCGCGGATTTCAATCCCGAGGCGCTCGGCGAGGTAATGGCGGGCGATGGCGCCGGCCGCGACGCGCACCGCGGTCTCCCGCGCGCTGGAACGACCGCCACCGCGGTAGTCGCGAAACCCGTATTTCTGATCGTAGGCGTAGTCGGCGTGGTTGGGCCGGAACACGTCCTTGATCTTGTCGTAGTCCCGCGAGCGCTGATCCTGATTGCGGATCAGCAGCCCGATCGGCGTACCGGTGGTCTTGCCCTCGAACACGCCGGACAGAATCTCGACCGCATCCGGCTCCTTGCGCTGGGTGACATGGCGGGAGGTGCCGGGGCGCCGACGGTCCAGCTCGCGCTGGATCAGGGTCTCGTCGATGGCCAGCCCGGGCGGGCAGCCGTCGACCACGCAACCGATCGCCGGGCCGTGCGATTCGCCGAACGAGGTCACCGCGAACAGGTGGCCGAAGGTGTTTCCAGACATGCGGTTTAGAGGGTCGGTAGGCGATGATCCGTCATCGCGGGACGCGAAAGTCTACCGTGGCAGCTCGTCGTCGCGGACCACGAACACACCTTCGCCGCCCTGTTCCAGGTCGATCCAGGTGAACGGCACCGCCGGAAACGCCGCTTCCAGCTCGGGACGCCAGGCGCCGACCTCCCCGATCAGACAACCACCGTCGGCCAGATACCGGCGCGCCTCGGCGACGATGCGTCGCGGGTGTTCCATGCCGTCCTCCCCGGATTCCAGCCCCATGCGCGGTTCATGGGCGAACTCGTCGGGCAGCGCGTCGACCTCCCGCCGCGGCACGTAGGGCGGGTTGGTCAGAATCAGATCGAATTGTTCGCCCTCCAGCGCATCGAACAGATCCGACTCGACCAGCGTCGTGCGCTCCTCCAGGCCATAGGCCTCGGTGTTCTGCGCCGCGACCGCCAGCGCATCCGGCGACAAGTCCGCCAGTACCAGCGTCGATTCCGGAAAGGCCATCGCCGCCGCCAGCCCGATGCAGCCGGAGCCGCAGCAAAGATCGAGAATCCGCTCGGGCGCCCGCGCCACCCAGGGGCTGAACCGCTGCTGGATCAGCTCGCCCAGCGGCGAACGGGGAATCAGCACGCGCTCGTCGACGTGGAACGGCATGCCCGCGAACCAGGCCTCGCCGGTGATGTACGCCACGGGCCGGGCATCGGCGATGCGCTCGTGCAGCGCGTCGTAGATAGCCGCGCGCTCGTCGCGCAGCAAACGGCCCCGCAACCAGTCGGGCGAGCTGTCCCTGGGCAAACCGAGCACATGACGGACCAGGAAGGCCGTCTCATCCAGCGCCGTGTTGAACCCGTGCCCGCTGCAGCGATCGGCCCGGTGCATCTCCGAGGCGCCCCAGCGCACCCAGTCCACGCCCGTTTCCAGCACGTCAATCACGGTTTGTGCGCCCGCGTCTGTCATAATTTCGTCTCTTGGCTCCCCGCTCACAAGCTGATTCTCTTCGTAAGATGTCCAAACGTCTGTTGCTGTTGATCGTCGTGGCCCCGGCCGCGCTGGGACTGCTCGTCGCCATGATCCTGCGCGCACCGACCCCGGTGCAATCCATCACGCTACTCGATCATCCCCGCCCGCTGCCGCAAACCACGCTCACCACCGGAGAGGAAACCACCATCGTCGCCAACGCGGCCGGCGACCAATGGCGGCTGATGTTCTTCGGCTTCACGCATTGTCCCGATATCTGCCCGACCACGCTGGAGCGCCTGGCGCGCGTCCGCGGGGAGTCGGAGCTGCTTCGGGACAGGCTGCGCCTGGAATTCGTGACGGTGGATCCGGAACGCGACACGCCGCAGACCATGCAGCAGTACGCGACCTATTTCGATCCCGACATCCGTTCCCTGACCGGGTCCACCGAGGCCATCACGGAACTGGCCGAGGGTGCCGGCATCGCCTTCCTCCGGGTGCCGCTGGATGGTGGTGGCTACACCATGGATCACTCCGCGGCACTGGTACTGGTCAACCCCGCGGGCGCCATCGCCGGCTACATTCTGCCGCCGTGGACCGTGGACGTGCTGCGCAGAGACCTCGAGACCGTGGTCTCCTCGTGAGCGAGCCGCGCGAGCACCTGAAGCCCGGACAACGCGCGTTCGTGCTGATCCAGCGCATGCTGCCGACGTTGTGGCTGTCCGGTCTCGCCCACCGGGTGACCCGCAGCCAGCGCGTGTGGCTGAAGCGACGGCTGATCGAGCGCTTCATGGCGCATTTCGGCATTTCCCTGGATGACGCTCGCCTGCGCAGCCCCGACGCCTATCTGAGCTTCAACCACTTCTTCACCCGGGCCCTGATGCCCGACGCCCGCCCGGTGGACACGGCGACGGCCGCACTGGTCAGCCCGGTCGATGGCGCCGTCAGCCAGGCCGGCGCTATCCAGGAAGGTCGACTCATCCAGGCCAAGGGAATCCGCTATTCGGCCGCCGAATTGCTGGGCGTTGATGCCGTTGGTCTGGGCGCTTTCCTCGGTGGCGAATTTGCGACGCTATATCTGTCGCCCAGGGACTACCATCGAATTCACATGCCAACGGACGGCAAATTGATATCGATGAACTTTCAACCGGGGCGGCTGTTCAGCGTCAACCCGACGACCGTCGCGGGAATTCCCCGCGTCTTCAATCGCAACGAGCGATTGAGTCTGCTGTTCGAAACCCCCGTCGGTCCGTTCGCGCTGGTGCTGGTCGGTGCCATCTTTGTCGGCTCCATCGAAACACGGTGGACCGGCCTGGTCACGCCACCGCACGGGCAGCGTGCCTGGCACAAGCGCATGGACGTGCCGATGGAGATCGCCAAGGGAGAGGAAATCGGACGTTTCAACATGGGGTCGACCGTCATCCTGCTGGCAGGCGCGGGAGCGGTGCGGTGGAGCGATGAACTCCGGCCGCAGACCCCGGTACGCATGGGACAACGAATCGGCACCATCGAAAGACACTGAACCAAAAAGGCTCGGATTTCGCACCTGCAGGAGGTAGGCAAATCCTGGCTCGGGGCCTAGGAGGCCATCAATGAATCTGGCACGCATGGAATCTCTGGGATACGCTTCCCATTCAATGGACATGGACGCACACAGCCAACTGGACCGGGCGCTTCGCCGCCTGCTGCGACCTCTGGTTCGCATCATGCTCCGTCAGGGCATTTCCTTCGGAGAGTTCTCCGAAATCGCCAAGCGCACCTATATGGAAATCGCCTGGGACGAGTTCACGCCGCGCAATGCGCGCGCATCCGACTCCCGTGTTGCGATCATGACCGGGCTGACGCGCAAGGAAGTCAAGCGCCTGCGCGAAACCCGCTCGCAGCGAACCGAGTTGTCGACCAACCACATGAACCGCGCGACCCGCGTGCTGTCCGGCTGGTTCCGCGATCCGGACTTCTGCGACGACAAGGGTCAGCCGCGCCTGCTGAACATGACCGACGACGGCCTCCAGTTCCCGGCGCTGGTTCGCCGTTACTCCGGAGACATGCCGCCGCGCGCGATGCTGGATGAGCTGCGCCGAGTGAACGCGGTCAAGGTCGACGACAACGGCGCGATCCAGGTGAAGTCACGCAGCTTCGTCCCCGATGGTGGCGACCCCGACAGCCTGCGCATGTTCGGCCTCGCGATGAGCGATCTGGGCCACACCATCGACAGCAACCTTGGCGCCGTCCCCGGCGAAGACCTGCTGTTCCAGCGCTATGTCTCCAACGCGCAACTGAATCCACGGATGGTGCCGCTGTTCAAGCGCCTGCTCGCCGAACGGGGCATGCAGCTGCTGGAGTCCCTGGACGACTGGATGTCCAGTAACGAACTACCCGAAGATGCCCCCGGCCAATCCGCCCATATCGGCGCCGGGATCTATTTCTTCGACCGTAGTGACCAACCACCTACCGACGACTGATCGATGCACCGACTGCTCATCCATCGCCTGCTTCCCGCACTGGCAGCCGCCAGTCTGACCGTCGCCTGCGGCACGGTCCTGCGCGTCGCCGGCATCGAAGGCACTGGCGACTCCAACGGGTCCGCCTCTGGATACGGCAGTCTGTTCGTCAACGGTCGCGAGTTCGACACCAGTCAGGCCGAGTTCCTGCTGAACGGGGAAGCCGTCTCCGAAGCCGACATCGCGATCGGCATGCTCACCTCGGTTCAGGGTGATCTGCCGGGCGAACGGGCGGACCGCATCGTCGCCCGACGCACGCTGCTCGCGCCGATTGACGGCATTGCCCGCGTCGGCGAGGCGCGTTCGGCTTCGCTGTCGATCCTCGGCCAGAACGTCCGCGTGGACGAGATGACCCGCCTGGTCGGCATCAGCCTGGATGAGCTCGGTTCGAACATGCTGGTCGACGTGCACGCATTGACGCCGGCCACCGGCACCGCATTGGCGACCTATCTCGAGGTGGCCGACCCTGCCTACACGCCGGGCGGCCAGACGCTGACCCTCACCGGGTTCATCGACACCCTGTCCGCCACCGAACTGGAGATGGGGTCACTGACCGTGGACATCGCGTCGGCGACCATCGACGAAGCCATCGCCGTGGGGGACCGCGTGGTCATTCACGGACAACAGCCCGCGCGCGGCGGCACGCTGTTCGCCACCACGGTGACCATCGCCGCCGACACGCCAGTGCCGGAGACCTATGCGGACCGGACCATTCTGGTCGAATCGGTCAACGGCAGCCTGGTCCGGTCCGGCCAGACGGAGATCGACCTCGCCACCGCGCAAAGGCTGGACAACGCCGACCAATCGGTCGAACCCGGCGTCCAGCTTCTCGCCCGCGGCCCGGTGGATGCCAGCGGTCTGCTGACCGCGGTTGACTATCGGGTGATTCCCGAGCCGGAGGTCATTCTGAGCGGCACGATCGCATCAGCCTCGCCCCAGATTCTGGTGCTGGATCAGGCCCTGGAAGTCCTGCCGATCACGCAATTCATCGAAAGCCGACCGGGCGAGCCCCGTCAGCTTTCACTGGCCAGCCTGCAACTGGGCGACACGGTCACCCTGGTCGGTTATCACGATCGCGACGACAAGCTCGTGACCACGCGCGTGGAACGACGTGCCGCCGGCCTGACGCCCACCGTCTACGGCTTCCTGCTCGACCTGACGGCCGGCCTCACGTCCAACAACCTGGTCATCGGCGGCGTCGAGATCATCACCGATGACGATACGGTCTACGAGACCGTGGGCGGCACGGAGATCTCCGAAACGGTGTTTCTCGCCACTGCGACAATTGGCGTGCTGGTGCAGGCCTGGGGCGTCGAACTCCCTGGAGAAACCGGCCTGCGGGCAACGCGGATCCGGCTGCTGAACTGATCCGCCTCCCACGGGCGCGGGGAACGCCCGCGTTCAGGATCGCGCGAACGGGGCGACCTCGGTGATCGAGCGACATCCTTCGGCTAGCATCAGCAGCCGATCCACGCCCAGCGCCACACCGCTGGCCGCGGGCAATCCGGTGTCCAGCGCCGCCGCCCAGTCCTCGTCCGGCGGCACCGCCGGCAGACCCAGCGCGCAACGGCGTGCCCGGTCGCGATCGGCGCGCTGACGCCACTGCGCCGGGTCTGTCAGCTCCTCCCCACCGTTGGCCAGTTCCACCCCCGACCAGTACAGCTCGAAACGCAGCGCCCTTGTCTCGTCGGCGGGATCAAGCCGCGCGAACGACGCATCCGCGGCGGCAAAGCCCGTCAGGAACACGGGCCCGTCTCGGCCCAGCCCCGGCTGGACACAATGGGAGAACAGCAGGTCCCGCAGCCCGGACGAAT
>CALBOV010000330.1 GCA_937896565.1 uncultured Salinisphaerales bacterium | reverse complement strand
GTCAGAATGCCCGTGGTAGTTGCCCTCGAACTTGACGATGGCGTCACGGCCAGTCGCGCCACGGGCAAGCCGGATCGCGGTCATGGTCGCTTCGGTGCCCGAGTTCACGAGCCGGACCTGTTCCATCGACGGGACGCAGGCGCAGAGCTGTTCGGCCAGGTCGCATTCCAGCGCGGTGGGCGCGCCGTAGGACAGGCCACGACCGGCCTGTTCGCGGACGGCGTCGATGACCGCCGGGTAAGCGTGCCCGAGAATCATCGGACCCCAGGAGCCGACATAGTCGATGTAGCGCTGACCGTCGGCGTCCCAGATGTAGGCGCCGGCCGCACGGTCGATGAATCGCGGCGTTCCGCCCACGCCCTTGAAGGCGCGCACGGGCGAATTGACGCCGCCGGGAATGACGCGCTGAGCGCGTTCGAACAGAGATTCGGATCGGGTCATGTCTGACTCAGCAGAAAATTGAGTTCGCGCACGGCCTGTCCCGGATCGACCGCGCCGAAAATGCCGTCGACGCAGGCGAGCAGGTCGGCGCCCCGCGCGATCAGCGGACTGGCGTTGGCGGCCGTGATCCCGCCGATCACCGCGATCGGGACGCTCAGCTGCGAGCGCGCGGGCCCAAGAATATCAGGCCGCGCTGGCGTGGCCCTCGGCTTGGTCACCGACGGGAAGAATCGGCCGAAGGAAACATAGGATGCGCCGGCGGCCTCGGCCCGGCGGGCGCGGTCGAGGTCGTCGTACACCGACACCCCGATCACCGCCTCGGGACCGAGCCGGGCGCGGGCGCCGGCCAGGTCCGCGTCATCACGACCCAGATGGGCGCCGGTGCCCAGACGTGCAGCCAGTTCCAGGTCGTCATTGATGATCAGCGGTACGCCATGGGTATCGCACAGGCGTTTCAGCGCGTCGGCCAGCGCGGGGTCCGGTGCGGGCTTGGCGCGGTACTGCAGCAGTGCAGGCCCCGCGGCGAGTACCGCTCCGGCCACCGCGAGCAGGCGATCGCGTGGCCAGTCAGTCGGGGTCACCGGGTAGGCGCCGCGGAGCCAGGTATCCGTCATCGCCGGTCAGCGCTGCCGGTTCGGAATGGCCTGGCCGGTGCCGGGTCGCAGTGCGCTCGCCAGGGATTCGTCGACAAAGGCTTGCGCCGCCGCGGCGGCGGCGGGCACATCGTGTCCCTGGGCCAGCCTGGTTGCCAGCGCCGACGCCAGCGTGCAGCCGGTGCCGTGAAACTTCCCGGGCCGCCGTGCCCAGCGGGTCATGGTGACGCCGCTGTCGCCCAGGAGCAGGTTCTCGACATCAATGGTATCAGCGTCGCCTCCGGTCACCAGCGCCCAGTCCGCGCCGAGTTTCAGCAGCGTCTCGGCGGCCGCCCGGGCGTCGGACTGGCCTGTGAGCGCGAGTGCCTCGGGCAGGTTGGGCGTGACCACGGTGCAGCGCGGGATCAGCTGCCGCTTCAGGACCGGCACGAGGTCGGACTCGGCCAGCGCGCCTCCGCCGGAGGCGATCAGCACGGGATCAATGACGATTGGCACGTCATCCAGGCGGTCCAGGATCGAAAGGATCGACTCGGCGACGGCCACGTTCGGCAGCAGGCCGATCTTCACCGCCGCGGGCCGCATGTCCACGATCAGGCGTTCCAGCTGCGCGGTGACCTGCTCCGGGGGGCAAGGGAACACCGCGTAGGCGTTCCGTGTGTCCTGTTCGGTGAGCGCGGTAATCGCTAGGGCGGGGTGGGCGCCGAGGGAGGAGACCGTCTGGATATCCGCGATCTGTCCGGCGCCGCCGCTGGGGTCATGCCCAGAAATCACAAGCACGACGGGGATCATGGCGCGAAGTTTAGCACTCCGGATCGTGCCGGTTATGCACAGTGTTGCGTCGCAGCATCGGTCATTGGCACCGGATTGGTGCGCTGAGCACTGGCTTGGTTGTGCTTGAACTGTAACTCCATGAATTTGAAATAATATTTCATGTTGGTTACAACTTGACCGAGGTGGTGAAATGCCCGGAAACAACACGGTTTTTGGCACTTGCGAAAGTTCTTTCCACAGACTTATCCACAGTTTCTGTGGGTATGACGGAAAACCTTCGTTGTATCGGTCACTTAGCGCGTATTCATCATCCTGAACGTTGCGTGTGGGCGCGCAGGCGACGATGGGTTGGCGTATCCACGTCGGTGCGGTGATCGGCTGTGCTAACGTTCGCGGATGGTAACCGCTGGGGGCGCTCGATCGCCGTGCTGTCAGGGGTCTAGGATCCGTCGCGCTGACCGACTTGTCGGCGATCACCCTCATGTGCCACGCCGGAATCAGACCTGGAGATCATACTGTCTCACGACGTTTCGCGTCGTGACGGTGGCGTGTGCCGTGCTGGGGCTGACGGCCTGCGAATTCTTTCGTGACGATGTCAGCCGCGCGCAGCGCAATTGTGAGCGGGTGACCACGCAGGCGGGCGAGCCGGGTGTGGACCCGGTGAAGCACTGTCAGCTGGTTCGGAAAGCCTGCGACATGGACCGGGAGGGAGCGGCTTGTCAGGCCTTGCTGGAGCGCTATCTCTGATCACGCTGGACGGCGTGCTGGTCAACCTCGGCTACGGCCTGATGCTGTTGGCCCTGTTGGCGCGCGACATCCTGTGGCTGCGTCTGATCCTGATTCTTGCCCAGAGCTGTTTGTGCTCCTACGCGCTGCATTCCGGTGCAACCAACGTGGCTGCCTGGAACGGGTTGTTCGTGGCGATCAACATCGTTCAGGTCATCCGCATCCTGCTGGAGCGGCGGGCGGTTCAGCTGCCGGATGGACTGGACCGAATCTATGCGCTGAACTTCAGTGTCATGACGGTACCCGAGTTTCTCGGGCTGTGGCGGCGTGCCGATGCGGTCAGTGATTTCACCGGCGAGCTCCTCGCGCAGGGGGCGCTGAACGATCGGTTGATCGTGATGACCGAAGGCGAAGTCCGGGTGGTCGTCCACGGTCACGAGGTAGCCCGGCTGGGGCCGGGGCAACTCGTCGCGGAGATGAGTTTTCTCACTGACGAGCCGACATCGGCGGCTGTCGTGGCCGATGCGCCGGTGTCCTACCGCTACTGGACCCGCAGCGCGCTGGAGCGCACGCGAATCCGCAAGCCGGCGCTCTGGAGCAAGTTGCAGGCGGCCATCGGGCGGGACCTCGTCCGCAAGATCCGGCACGCGGACTCGCAGGCTGCACCTTCCGCGGAGGCGGAGTTGCGGGAACACCCGACGACCTGACACCCGGCCCGGCCGGCGTTGTCACGCCAACTGCGCGCCCAGCGCGTGGCCATAGAGCAGCAACGGCGGCAGCTGTAGCGGGATGAGCACGGCGTCACGCCGTTTGTCGTGCCCCGGTTGCTGCGCTGGTGCCAGCCACTCCGCCAGCAGTGGCGCGAGCCCGGCGAGGGCAACGGCCATCCACGCCGCCGTCGAAGGCCAGAGCGAGATCGGATTCGCGGGTTCGACGGCCCAGCGGAACAGGATGGCCAGAATCAGGAAGCCCTGCAGTGGCAGGATGATTCCCGGCACGCGCTCCATGGCGGGCAGCAATGGCAGGCAAAGCGACACCAGGAAACCCAGATTGAGCAGGTCGGCCCAGCGGCCGTTGTCCAGCGCTTCGGCCAGCGGTGCGCCCCGGTCCAGTCCGTAGATGTCCGGATAGGCGAGCACGATGAAGGTCAGGACGCAGGCCGAGCGCGCCAGCGGGAGCAGAGCGTGCTGAACCAGCCAGCCGGTCCAGGCCGGCTCGGCCAGGCGCGTCAGCAACCAGGGCTCCAGCAGCACCAGGGCGGCCAGCAGCATGCAGAAGAGGGCGACTGCGTCCCACATCAGTGATCAACCGGAAGGTGGTGGCCTGCGGCGACCGCGGCATCCTCCGCACCGATCGGGAGGTGGCCAGCACCGCCGCCGGTCGGAGTCGAGTCAAATTTCGTGCGCGGGATCACGCTAAGGCTTGAATTGAGCGTTCTTTCGTCAGACGCTTTGTAAACAATAAGTGAGGGACGACAAATTTTCCAAAGCTGACATCCGGGCGTGTCGTATCCGCGTGTCGGGCGGTTGCCCGTTTCGCCGTCGATGACCGCGCCGGAGTCAGGTTTCACAAGACCAGATCGAGACAGGGAGAATCACGATGCTTGATAGGCAACGCTTCGCACGCCCTGCGTGCGCCACGCTGGTTGGATTGGCGGCATTGGGCCTCAACGCTTGCAGCGAGTCGGAAGTGGACATCGTCGCGTTCGAGGAACTGACCGTGGTGGCCGCGACGATCGCTCCCGAGGATGAGCGCTGCGCCTTCGGCGGCGCGATCATTCAGACCGGGATCGACACCAACCGAAACGGCACCCTCGACGGCGACGAAGTCGAGGCGGGTTCCGGCCAGGTGCGCTGCAACAGTTCGGCGCCCGCTGCGGCCAGCCCGTTGATTTCGGCGTTCGTCGCCGATGACGGCATGCCGACCGCGGGTTCGAGCACGGACCTGACCGTGACCGCCAGCGACAGCAGTGGCGGTTCCGCGGTGACCTACCAGTGGTATGACGTCACCAATGACGTGGCCCTGGCGGAATCCGGCGCCACGCTCAATGTCTCCATTCCGGCCGACGCCGCACCGGGCGACGTCTTCGTCTATCAGGTCACGGTGACCGACTCGGCCCAGGTCGAGCAGATTCGGCGCATCGTGCTGACGGTGAGCGAACGCAATGTGCGGCCGGTGTCGGTCGTGTCGACGCAGTCGCATCAGATCTTCCTGCCGGATGGCCTGGAGGCGCCCAACGAGCAGCCCATGGGCGATTTCGACGGTGTCGTGTTCTTCGCGGGCAGCGACAGCATCCCGGCGAAGAGCAGCCACAAGATGCGTGGTCCGCGTGATCTGGGCGGGTTTGCCGCGCAGCGCCGCAATTTCGGTTTCGGCAACGATTCGCGTCAGGAGCTGGACAACCTGCGCAACCTGGTGTCGTCGCAGGCCGAGTACTCGCTGACCAACATCGCCACCGCGGTGACGCGGGCCTGCGCGGTGGGTCGTTACTCGATGGATTTGCAGACGGCCACGACGCCCACCGACCTGACCCGGGCACTGGTGGAACTGATTGGTCTGTCGGCGGATCCCGGCGCGCTGAGCAGCTTCCCCAACGGCATTCCGGACGAAGTGCTGGCGGCACTCTACGAGTTCCGTCTGTCGGTCTGCTTCTACTCGCCGGACGATGTGGTCGTGCTGGTTTCCCTGGTCGTTGATCAGGTCAAGGAGCTGTACGAGTCGGTGACCAGCGGCGTGACCGATGGCACCAACGTCGGCGCGTCCGATGCCATGCGCGAGCAGCAGACGGACGAGTTCGTCGGTACCGGAGCGGGCGGTCTGGCCGACTTCCTGTTCGTGATCGACAACAGCGGGAGCATGGGTGACGAGCAGGCGGCGTTGTCGCAGGCGGCATCCGACTTCATCAGTGTCATCTCCAACTCGGGCCTGGACTTCCAGATCGGCACGATCACCACCGATCGCCAGACCCTGCGAGGCAACGGTTACACAAACGATACGGCGCAGTTCGAGCTGGATGCGCGCCCGGGTACCGGCGGTAGCGGGACCGAGTCCGGCATCTACTGGGGTGAGCGTTCGTTGCTCTCGACCGCGCTGGGTGATTCCGAGGACGGTACCAGCACGCTGGCCGGGTTCCCGCGGACGGGCGCCAGCATGTCCGTGGTCATGCTCAGTGACGAGCCGGATCAGTACTCGCGCTACGCCGGTACCGCGTTCGACCCGAGCAGCAACCTGTTCATCGATCGCAGCTACCCGGTCTACTCGATCATCAACGAGGGTAACCCCGGCGACTACGATGACCTGGCGCTGGCGACCGGTGGTTCGGTGGCGAGTATCGATGACATCACCCAGTTCCCCGCGATCATGAACGCGATCGCAACCAATGCCGGCGGTGCGGCCAGTCTGTTCCAGTTGGCCGAAACTCCGATCTCCAGCACCATCGTGGTGACCGTGGACGGGACGGAACTGGTGGAGGATTCGACCAACGGCTGGCAGTACGTGGCCGGCAGCAACTCGATCGTGTTCCGCGGTGACGCGGTACCCGGCGAGGGCGCCCAGATCAGCGTCAGCTACCAGTACATCGACGAAGACGGTGCCGAAATGCGCTGATCGTCGAATTCGATGGACGATGCACGGCCGGGTTTGTCCCGGCCGTGTTCGTTTCGGGTCCTGCCGTTTCGGGGATCAGCGAGGCCGGTCGGCCCGGATCATCTGCTGCACGAAGCAGGCGATCTGGTGGAGGCGGGCGATCGGATCCCATAATTCCAGCAGTTGCTGCTTGGCGTCCGCGGGGATTGGCAGCAGTTCCGTCAGCCGGCTGCTCACCCAGCGCGCGTTATGGGGCTCGGGCACATCGATGTCGAACGGCGAGCCCAGTTCGGTGACCAGCTGCATCGCGAGATCGGCCAGGTGCTCGTAGGATTCCGGCACCGCGCCGTTTGGTTCGTCACCATAGATTTCGGTGTCGCCAACCCACAGGCCGGCCCGGGTCTGGCGTGGCGCGTGGATGCGGACCCGCTGCTGCCCGCGGCAGATGATGCCGAGATAGCCGTGTTCCAGGGATTCGAAATCGATGATCTCGCTGTAGGTACCCACATCGTGGGGCCGGTTGTCGCGATCGGTCTCGCGCCCCTCGGCCAGCAGTGCGATCACGAAACCGGTTCCGTTGCGCATGCAGTCACGCACCATGTCGTGGTAGCGAGTCTCGAAAATGCGCAGCGGCGTCAGGCCTCCGGGCATCACCAGATTCGATAGCGGAAACAGTGGAACGTCAGACGTGATCAAGCGGCTGGTGGATACTCCATGCTCGTCCGGCAGTGTAGACCTCTACGCAGCGGGTCGCAGCCCTGGGGAAACACTTGGTGTTTCCCTGGACGTTGACGGCACATCGCGGAGCGTGTCTGCTAGCGTCTGAATTCCCGGGATATCAGGACACGCACGCATGAAAGGTGCTGGCGCAGGCTTGGCGTTGCTTCTCTCCACGATCATGGTGGCCGGTTGCGGGCAGTCCGAGTCCGACCAGCCACCACCGCTGTTCCCTGGTGTGCCGACCTTCGATCTGCTTTCGCAGGAGTTTCCGGCCGAATCCCTGTTCGGACCGGTGCCGCCGCCGAACTTCTCCAAGCTCAGCTATCTCGAACACATCGAGACCCGGCCCGGTGCCATGCCGGTGGAACACCTGTTCGAACTGGTGATCCGCAAGGGCAGCTTCGGGTCGATCGGGCGGGTGCGTTCCGAGTACACCTTCGCGGGTGTCAACAGCCACGCGGTGGAGGAATCGCTGCAACTGGCCGACCTGCTGGAGATCTTCACCTACGCCCACGAGCCACGGAGCGGCGGCAGGCCGGAGACCGTGACGCGGACCTATGTGGCCCAGGTGGATCAGGTCATGGGGCACTTGTTTCCCCTTGCCGTGGACAACCGCCTGCGGTTCGAGGTCACGCGCTACTACCAGGTGGAGCGCGATGGCCGCCGGGCCGAGGCTCAGACGCTCGATTTCTCCTACGACATGCGTGTGGACCGCAAGGTCGACCCGGCGAACTACACCACCGTGAAGCTGACCGAGCCGGTGTGGGTGATCCAGATTCTGGAAACCGATCCCGACGGCGTCGAACATCGCCGCGAGGCCCATTTCTCTCCCGAGGTGGGGATGCCGGTCTTCGATGCACGCCGCCAGGACGGCGTCGTGACCGCGCGCCGGCTGGTGCGCTGGGAACGCGAAACCTGAGGTCGGGGCGCGCTTGCCGTCAGTCCCGCTTGCGCGGTGAATCCAGTTCGAGCAGCAGCCAGCTGTTGCAGCCGTGGTGGCCGGTGTTCCCCATCGGCCTGGCGAGGTGGCGAAATCCCGCCTGCTCGTAAAGGTGGCGGGCGGCCCGCATGTCGGTCAGCGTTTCCAGATAAATCCTGCGGAATCCCAATGCTCGCGCCGTTTCGATCGCTCTGAACAGTAGTCGCCGGCCCAGCCCGGCTCCGCGTGCGTCCGCGGTCAGGTACATCTTGCGCAGCTCCGCCGTGTCGGCATCACCGCCGGCCAGCGGGGCGACACCGACGCCGCCGAGGACGGCGTCGTCACGTTGCGCGACGAAGTACGCGTGCCTCGGCCGGGTGTACGCCCGGCTCAGCGACTGCATCTCCGCGTCCCGCCCGGCGAAGCCGTCCCCATCGGCATCGAACTCGGCGAGCGTTTCCCGGATGACCCGCGCCAGCGGGGCATCGTCGGTCGGTTGGATCGGGCGGATCAGCACATCCATCGGATTCGGAGCATTCGGTTCGATGTGATAATGCCCGCATGTCATGGATCACCGCACCCCGTACGTTTCTGCTTGCTGCCTTGCTGGCGTGCTGTTCCTTCAATGGTTTCGCCGCGGGTGAGACCTGGATACGGATCGACAAGAGCGCCCGGACGCTGACCCTGTTCGAAGGCGAGACCCCGGTGCTGGAGTTCCCGGTGGCGCTGGGACGCAATCCGATCGGTCCCAAGCAGCAGCAGGGCGACGGCAAGACCCCGGAAGGCCGCTACTTCATCCTCAGCCGGTTGCGTAACAGCCGGTTTCATCGCGCCTTGCAGGTGTCGTACCCCTCGCTGGCGGATCAGATGCTCGCGGATGCCCGGGGCGTGCCGCCAGGCGGGCAGATCATGATCCATGGCGTTGGCCCGAACGCGCGCGCCGCCCAGCTGCATCCCCTGTTCGACTGGACGGACGGCTGCATCGCCGTCACCGACGCCCAGATCGAGGAACTGTGGTCCCGGGTGCCGGTGGGCACGCCGGTCGACATTCTGCCGTGACCATGCTGCACGAGGCCGTGGTGTTCCTGGCGGCGGCCGTGCTGGCCGTTCCGCTGTCGCGCTGGCTGGGCATGGGCGCGGTGATCGGCTACCTGCTCGCGGGCGTGATCATCGGTCCGGCCGGATTCGGCCTGGTCGGCGACGTGCATGAAGTGATGCATGTCGCCGAATTCGGCGTCGTGCTGCTGCTGTTCATCATCGGCCTGGAATTGCAGCCCGCCCGTCTTTGGGCGCTCAGGCGGCCGATCTTCGTCAACGGCGCCGCGCAGATCGGCGTGTCCGCGGTGCCGATCGCGGCGGTCGCCTACTTCGCTGGCATGTCGCCGTTGCCGGCGGTGCTGACCGGTATCGTGCTGGCGCTGTCCTCGACCGCCTTCGCGTTGCAGGCCCTGGCGGAGCGCGAGGAGCTCACCACCCATCACGGGCGCGCCGCATTCGCGATCCTGCTGATGCAGGATCTGGCGGTGATTCCGTTGCTGGCGGTGATTCCGCTGCTGGCGCCGGGCGGTGGCGAGGCTTTCGATCCGCTGGACCTGCTCAAGACCGCGCTCGTGATCGGAGTCGTCATCGTCGGCGGGCGGACGTTGTTGCGGCCGGTGCTGCGCATGGTCTCCGCGGCCCGGACCAACGAGATCTTTACCGCGATGGCCTTGCTGGTGGTCAGCGGTACCGCGCTGGCGATGGAATGGGCGGGGCTGTCCATGGCGCTGGGTGCGTTCCTGGCCGGCGTGCTGCTTGCCGACTCCGAATCCCGCCATGCGCTGGAAGCGGATATCGAGCCGTTCAAGGGGCTGTTGCTGGGGCTGTTCTCATCTCCGTAGGCATG
>CALBOV010000329.1 GCA_937896565.1 uncultured Salinisphaerales bacterium | reverse complement strand
CTGGTCGACGACCCGGTCAAGCGCGTGGACAACATGACCATGGCCTGGGGCCTGGAGGCGCGGGTGCCGTTCCTGGATCACGAGCTGGTCGAGCTTGCCGCGCAGGTGCCGGCGGAGCACAAGGTACCGGGCAAGCACATCCTCAAGGAGATTGCCCGCGAGGTGATCCCGCACGAGGTGATCGACAGGCCCAAGGGCTACTTCCCGGTGCCGGCGCTCAAGTACATCCAGGGGCCGGTCAAGACCATGGTCCAGGACATCCTGTCGCAGCCGGCCGCCAGGGAGCGCGCGCTGTTCCGGCAGGACTATCTCGACACGCTGCTGGCCTCGCCGGAAGACCACATCACCCCGCTGGGCGGCTCGGAACTCTGGCAATGCGCACTGCTCGAGTTCTGGCTGCAATCGCACAAGCTGTAATTACCGTTCTCTCGGAGGCCTCCGATGTCCGAACGCAAGCGCGTTGATCACCGATTCGACCGCTCGCGCGCGCCGTCGCTGCAATGGGGCGGCCAGCGCCGTGGTCCCGACGGCGAGGTGCCGCCCGCCGGGGTCATCCTGAACTGCGGCTGGGGGCGGTTGATCTTTGCCCACACCTTCAGCGAGCTGGAGTCCGTGGCGCAGGCGCTGCGCGAGGAACGCACGGGACAGCGCGACATTGCCTTCTATATCCGCGATCCGCATGTGGTGCTGGCCTACGCACCGCAGGAACTGTTCCTCGATCCGTCGCACACCTTCCGGCTGTGGCTCAACCATGTGCCGCGGCAGCCCAGCAGTCCACGCGGGTTCACCGTGCGGCAAATGACCACATCGGCCGATGCCGAGGGAATTCTTCGGCTCTACAAGCTGCGGCACATGGTGCCGACACCGCCGGATTTTCTCTGGGACAACCGCAAGAACCGGCGGCTGGTCTATCTGGTCGCCGAGGAGGCCGGCACCGGCCGCATCATCGGTACCGCGACCGGCGTTGATCACGCGGAAAGCTTCGACGATCCGGAAAACGGCTCCAGTCTCTGGTGTCTGGCGGTGGATCCGGAGTGCCAGGTGCCGGGCGTGGGTCAGGCCATCGTGTTGCAACTGGCCGAAACCTTCCTGGCTCGCGGACGGGCCTACATGGATTTGTCCGTGCTGCACGACAACGCCCAGGCGATCGCGCTGTACGAGAAGCTCGGGTTCCAGCGGGTGCCGGTGTTCACGGTCAAGCGCAAGAACCCGATCAATCACAAGCTGTTCATCGGCCCGGACGAGGAGCAGCGGCTCAACCCCTACGCGACCATCATCACGACCGAAGCCAAGCGCCGCGGTATTCAGGTCAAGGTGCTGGATGCCGACGAGGCGTATTTCAGCCTGTCGCACGGCGGGCGCCGCATTGTCTGCCGCGAGTCGCTTTGTGATCTGACCAGCGCCATCGCGATGAGCCGCTGCGACAACAAGCGGGTCACCTCGCGGCTGCTGCGCAAGGCGGGGTTGCAGGTGCCGGTGCAGCAGGTTGCCGGCGATCCGGCCGAAAACGCGGCGTTTCTGGCCGAGCACGGGTCTGTGGTGGTCAAGCCCGCCCGCGGCGAACAGGGCGCGGGAATCGCGGTGGACGTGCGCACGCCCAAGGTGCTGCGCACGAGCGTGAAGGAGGCGCGCAAGGTCTGCGAGACGGTGCTGCTGGAGTCCTTTCACCAGGGCGATGACCTGCGCATCATCGTCATCGACCATCGCGTCGTCGCCGCGGCGTTGCGCAAGCCGCCGGTTGTTCGGGGCACGGGTCGGCACACGGTGCAGCAACTGATCGAAAAGCTGTCCCGCCGGCGCGAGGCCGCAACCGAAGGCGAAAGTCGCATTCCCATGGACGCGGAAACCCAGCGCTGCATCGAGCATGCGGGGCTGACCATGGAATCGGTGCTGGCGGAGGGCGAGTTGCTGCCAGTGCGCAAGACGGCCAATCTGCACACCGGCGGCACGTTGCACGATGTGACCGATCAGTTGTCTGCACATCTGCGGGATGTCGCCATTACCGCCAGTCGCGCCCTGGAGATTCCGGTGGTCGGACTCGATCTGCTGATCGACCGGCCGGAGGGTGAGGACTACGTCATCATCGAGGCGAACGAGCGCCCGGGTCTGGCCAATCATGAGCCCCAGCCCACGGCGCAGCGATTCGTCGATCTGCTGTTTCCCGAGACAGCGGAATCCGCGCGGCACCTGCACGCGCATCAGGCTTGAATAAAAAAGAGAACTTCGTGAAACGACTTCCCATCGACAACGATTACCTGCGCGAGCATCTGCTCAAGATGCTGGACATCGCCAGCCCCACTGGTTTCACCGACGAGATCACGACTTACGTTGGTCGCGAGTTGCAACGCCTGGGCGTGCACGTGGAACTGACCCGGCGCGGCGCGATCCGCGCGACGATCCCCGGGGACGTCAGCAGCCCGGATCGCGCGGTGGTGGTCCATCTGGACACCATCGGCGCCATGGTGCGCGCGTTCAAGGACAACGGGCGGCTGGAAGTCACGCCCATCGGTACCTGGTCGGCGCGGTTCGCCGAAGGCGCGCGCTGCTCGATTCTGCTGGATGACGGTCGGCGCCTGCGCGGCACCATTCTTCCGCTGAAGGCTTCCGGGCACACCTTCAACGACGAGGTCGACACCCAGGCGACGAGCTGGGACAACCTGGAGTTGCGCGTCGACGAGTTCGCCTACAACGAGGCCGACCTGCGCAAGCTCGGTATCCAGATCGGCAATTTCCTGTCCATCGACCCCAATCCGGAGATTTCCGACTCCGGGTTCATCAACTCGCGCCACCTGGATGACAAGGCGGGCGTGGCGGCCCTGCTCGCGGCGACGAAGGCGATCGTCGAGGCCGGTGTCCGTCCGCCGGTGGACTGCCATTTGTTGTTCACGATTTCCGAGGAGGTCGGCTACGGCGCTTCGGCCGTGCTGCATCAGGACGTTGCCGAGATGGTCACCATCGACAACGCGACGCCGGCACCGGGGCAGAATTCCAAGGAAACCGGCGTCACCATCGCGATCAAGGATCAGGTCGGGCCGTTCGACTTTCATCTGACGCGCAAGCTGATCGAGATCTGCGAGGATCACGAGGTGCGCTACCAGCGCGACGTGTTCCGCTACTACCGCTCCGACTCGGCCTCGGCGATCGAGGCCGGCAACGACATCCGCACGGCGCTGCTGTGTTTCGGGGTGGATGCCTCGCACGGCTACGAACGCACCCATCTGCACTCGTTGCGATCGCTGGCCGAACTGCTGGCGCTGTACATCCAGAGCGAGCCGACGTTCCTGCGCGACCGCGAGGAACTGGCGCCGCTGGAAGGATTTCCGGAACACTCGCTGGAGCAGGAACACATCGGGTCGGGTTGACGCCGTCCCGCTGAACGGCGAAAACACCGGTCCGTCTTCAGCAAGGACCGAGCCGCGTGATCATCAAGATAGAAATCGACGTCAAGCCGGAAGAGCTGCGCTCGTTCCTGGGATTGCCCGATGTGGTCGGCATCCAGGAGGACATCATCAAATACGTGCGTGACCGGATGAGTTCGGCGGAAGGATTCGATCCGACCACCTTCGTGCGGGAAAACGTGGAGCGCGGCGGCCGTGCCTGGCAGCGGGTGCTGGCGACCGCATTCGCCCGGGCCGCGGATGACATCGACCCGGAAACCGATCCGGAGCCGCCGCGTCGGCGGACGCGCCGCAAGAGTTCGAAAAAGCCGGACTCCGACGCCTAGAGCTTCCCTAGCGGCGTTCGCGGGCGCGCTCAGTCCCGGGCGGGTTTCCGGCCGCCAGGCAACGAGTCGCGAAGCCGGTCACCCAGTTCGCGGCTTGCGCGCAGAAACTTGGAGATGGTGTGCTGGCGTTCGGTTCGCGTGCGCTGGAAACGTCGGGTCGACTCGGGGATAAGGTCGATTTGCCGGGCGACCATGTCGGCCGCGTTCTCGCTGGAGCGCAACACATCCAGACGCTCACGAAAGGCGCTCCGGTGTCCGAGCATCGCGTCGACCTCGACCCAGAACAGCTCAGCGACGGTGCCGAAGACCACGTGACCTGCGTCACTGACGATGGAGGTCAGGACTTTCACTCGTCTTGGCATTGGGATTTTCATCCCTGTACCTCTGCTCAGAAACACGAAAGGGGAGCGTCTGGCTCCCCTTTCGTAGAACGGAATACCGAACATTCCGTGTTCGATCCAATCGGGAATCCCGATTTACGCGCTCGGCGTCGTCTTGGGGGCCGTCTTCTTGGCCGTGGACGTCGTGCGCTTGGTCGTGGTCTTCGCCGTGGAGGCCGTCGACTTGCTCGCCGCGGTCTTCTTGGCGGGAGCCTTCTTCGCGGCCGGGGCCTTCTTGGCCGTGCTGGTGGCACGCTTCTTCGGGGCCGGCTTCTTCAGGCCCAGCTGAACCTGAATGGTGTCAAAGCCTTTTTCGAAGACCTTCTCCAGGTCGGTGCGAGCTTTGGTGACGACCTTCACGGAGTCCGAGTAAGCGGTGACGATGCGGTCCTTGCCGTTCGGCACGAACTCGGCGGGCTTGTTGGCCACGGCCTTCACACCGGCCTTCTTGGCCTTTTCGAAGCTGGTCAGTGCCGCTTCGTAAAGGTCCTTGGCAGCTGCGGATTCGGTCTTGGCCAGCGTCTGCATGCTGCCCACGAAAATGCCGTTGGCCTTCTTGGCAACCTCCACGGAGGTCTTGAACACGTCCTGCGCCTGGCCGGCATACGTTTCGGCCTTGCCTTTCACGTCATTGATGACGACTTGAATTTCCACTGTTGAATTCCTCCTGGGAGCGACTACGGCGCAAATGCTGCTCTGCAACAAATGCTGCACCGCATCATAGGGGCGAGCCCGGAGAGTGTCAACGTGTTGCACTGCAACATTTTCGCCGTTCGTCGGAAGGCGATCCTGGGCAGCATCGGGTTCGCCCGGGCCCGATGAGGCGACAGCCCCGGCCGTGGTCGACCCTCTGGATGCTTCGACGACAACCGCTGGCGAATGTTCAGTGGTTGACCGGTGCGGCGTCGCACCCGCGAAGGCGCTCGCTATACTCGTGCCAGATCAATCTTCCGTTGGACCCTTCATGACGCAATCAGCCCCCGCTGGCGGCAAGACCTTTTTCGGTCATCCGCGCGGCCTCGCCATCCTGTTCTTCACGGAGATGTGGGAGCGCTTTTCCTACTACGGGATGCGGGGGCTGCTAATCCTTTATCTGACCCAGCACTTCCTGTTCTCGGACGAACGCTCGGCATTGCTGTACGGCGCCTACACGGCGCTGGTGTACGTGATGACCATCATCGGCGGGACGCTCGCCGACCGCTACCTGGGGCAGCGCAAGGCGGTGACCTACGGGGCGATTCTGCTGGTGCTGGGCCATTTCGGCATGGCCTTCGAGGGTGCCGGCTCCAGGGAGATCCTGACCTACCAGGGCCAGGAGTATCAGGTCACGCTGGACGGGCGGGGCGGCGATGCGTCGCAGATCATCATCGCGGATTCCGGCCAGTCGCTGATCCGCTTCGAGGACAACGCGACACGGATGGTGATCGACCAGCCCGCGGCGGTCGGATTGCCGGCCAGCATCGCGGTTGCGGACTACACGACCCGCATCGAGCAGCAGCCTCTGTACGTCAATATCCTTTACCTGTCGCTGGCCCTGATCATTGCCGGGGTCGGTTATCTCAAGGCGAACATCTCCACGATCGTCGGCTCGCTCTACTCGCTGGAGGACAAGCGACGGGATTCGGGCTTCACGATCTTCTACATGGGGATCAACCTGGGCTCATTCCTGTCGGCGATTCTCTGCGGCTATCTCGGCATCGCCTACGGCTGGAAGTACGGCTTCGGTCTCGCCGGACTCGGCATGCTCGCCGGGCTGGGCGTGTTTCTCTGGGGGCAGAAGTGGCTCGAGGGTCGTGCCGAGCCGCCCGATCCCGCCAAGCTGCGCGAACGCGTGTTCGGGCCGGTGACGGTGGAGATGGCCTGCTACGGGGTCGGGCTGGTGATCATCGCCGTGTCCATGTTGCTGGTGATGAAGTCCCATCTGATCCCCGACTGGTTCGTCGGCGCGCTGGGGATCGCCATCGTGATCGCGTTCATCGCCTACGCGGTGTTCAAGCTGGAGGGCGATGAACGTCCTCGGATGCTGGCGGCCCTGTACTTCATCCTCGCGCAGATTCCGTTCTGGGCACTGTTCGAGCAGGCCGGTTCCTCGCTGAACCTTTTCACTGACCGGCTGGTCGACCGGACGATGTTCGGCTGGTCCGTGCCCGCGCCGGTGTTCCAGTTTCTCAACGCCGGCTACATCGTGATCTTCGCGCCGATCATCGCGTGGATGTGGACGGCGCTGGCCCGTCGCGGCCGCGAACCGTCGGCGCCGCTCAAGTTTTCGTTCGGGGTGTTCGGTGTCGGCCTCGGTTTTCTCGCGCTGGTGGCGGGCATGAAGGCAGGCGGGCCGACCGGCCTGACCGCGGTGTACTACATCTTCCTGATCTACTGGATCCACACCATGGCGGAGCTGATGCTCTCGCCGGTGGGTCTGTCGACCGTGACCAAGCTGGCGCCGGCCCGCGTGGTCGGCCTGAGCATGGGCGCATGGTTTCTTTATTCGGGCCTGTCCAACTATCTCGCCGGCGTCATCGCACGCTCGACCGGCGCGGAAACCATCGGTGGCCAGCTGACGAATGTTGCCGCTGCCAAGGCGACTTATGCCGAGGTCTACACCAACGTGGCCTATGTGGCGATGGCGATCGCCGTGGTCATGTTGCTGCTGGTGCCGGTGATCAAGCGGATGATGCGGCTCGACACGCTCAAGGGTGATCCGGCCGCGGATGTCGGCAATGTCGAGGGCCACGGCATGAACCGGCACGAGCGGTTCGAGACCTGATGCCTGCATTGCCGAGCACTCGCTGGTAGCGTCGCTGTCACACGGGTCGCGCCCGCCCGCCCGCGAAGGAACTGGCATGCCTGAAAACCTGCTCGAACGCCTGCGCCAGGAGCTCTGGCGGTCCATCGATCCGGCCTGGCCGATGTGGCGGCGATCACTGCTGCGACTCGCGCAGTTGCTGGCGGCAGTGGGCCGCGAACTGTCCCGCGGCGAGCTGTCGATGCGGGCGATGAGTCTGGTCTACACGACGCTGCTGTCGCTGGTGCCCTTGCTGGCGCTGTCGTTTTCCGTGCTCAAGGCGCTGGGCGTTCACAACTCCATGGAGCCCGTACTGTTGCGGGTGCTGGCGCCGCTGGGCGACAAGGCCGGGGAGATCACCGAGACGGTGATCGGCTTCGTCGAGAACGTCCGCGTCGGTGTGCTGGGGTCGCTGGGTATCGCGATGCTGTTCTACACCGCGATCTCGATGCTGCAAAAGGTCGAGGGCAGCTTCAATCGCATCTGGCGCATCGAGCGGTCCAGGCCGCTGGCGCAGCGATTCGGCGAGTACATGTCGGTACTGATCGTCGGGCCGGTGCTGGTGTTCTCGGCCGTGGGCGTCACCGCATCGGCGTCCAGCAACGCCATTCTGGTGCACCTGTCCCACATCGAGCCCCTGGGCACGATCATCCACTTCGCCGCCCGTTTCGTGCCGTATCTGCTGGTCATCGCGGCGTTCACGTTCATGTACAGCTTCGTCCCCAACACCCGGGTGCGTCTGCTGCCGGCGCTGGGCGGGGGCGTGCTGTCCGGTCTGCTGTGGGAGAGCGCCAGCCTCGCGTTCGCGGAGTTCGCGACCACGGTGCCCAGCTACAACGCGGTTTACTCCAGTTTCGCGATCCTGCTGTTCCTGCTGATCTGGCTCTACGTTGGCTGGCTGATTCTGCTCGTGGGCTGCCAGCTCGCCTTCCTGTTGCAGTATCCGAACTACGTGCGTCCCAGCCCGACCGGAAGCTTCGTGGGCAACCGCACGCGAGAGCATCTGGCGTTGCAGATCATGGGGATCATCGCGCACCGGTTCGCATCCGGCGAACCGCCGCTGCCGGTCAGTGAACTGGCGAACGAGACCGGCGAGCGTCCGGAGGCCGTGTACTCGGTCGTCGACCGCCTGCTGGCCGCGAGGGTGCTGGTCGAGGTCGAGTCGCCCTGGATGGGGTTGCTGCCAGCGCGGGATCTGGACGCCTTGCCGCTGTCGGACATCATCGAGACGGTGCGTTCCGACCGGGCCGACGAACCGGACACGCAGGAACACCAGCCCATTCAGGGCCCGGTGCGGCGGGAGATCCGCCACTACGAGGCCGCGATCCGCGAGGCGCTGGGCGACCGGACCATTCGTGACCTGGTGACCCGCCGACGCGACTAGGACAGCGGGGCCGAAGGGCCAAGGGGCCTGTCAACCCGACATGGGTGGCCGATTCCGGTGTTCATTGTTTCGTCCAGCAAGGTGGAAAGAGCGCCGCATGCCACACCGGATTGACAGGCCCTACTACCAGCAGCGGAACGCGAATCGGGCGGGACCGGCGATGCGCCGAGCGTCGTCGCGCAGCCCGGCCTGGCAGGCGGCGTAGACCGCCAGTTCACGCGAGCGGTCGATGTCGAACTCCAGTGCATCCACGAAGTGCTGCATGGCCATGCGCGGCTCGCGCCGCGCCAGCGAGCCCACCCCCCGATGGAACGCGCGCAGGCCGCGCTCGGCATCGGTGCCGACGACCAGCGAGTCCATCGCCGCGATCCGCTGTTCATTCCAGCCGCTGCCCAGCCCCCACAGCACCGGCGTGATCAGGTCGGTGGGCAGCAACCCATCGATGAGCGCGATTGGCGCGTCGTGGACGAATCCGTTGAGGATCGGCTGCCAGTCCCACAGTTCAGCCACCGACTGCATCTGATCCGGATTCAGCACGGCGGCGACCCAGCTCGAATCGAAAAAGCGTCGGCGGGCCTCCGACGGCGCGGCCCAGTCGGCGTAGGCCAGCAGTTCGTCGGCGTCCGGTCCACGCAGGCGCAGCCGTCCGGGGTGTGTGTCGGTCAGCGGCGCCGCGGAACCGATCCAGGCCCGGATCTGATCGGCATCCGCCAGAAAGCCCGTCCACAGCATGGCCGGGGATTCCACGCCCGTGCGCCGCAACTGGTAGAGCGACGAGCGCTGGTCCCAGATCGCCGCATGCCAGTCCGGCGTCGCGGGCGGGCCGATCAGAATCCAGTTGTAGTGGCTGCCGGCGGCCAGCAGGCAGTGCTCGAAGACATCGCAGAACGCGGCGGCGATGGATCTGGCGGAGGCCGGCGACAGCTGGTCGACCGGCAGCCAGTAGGTCGCGACCCCGGTATCCGACAGGCGTTGGCGCATCAGCCGGAAATAGTCGCGGGTGTAGAGATTGACGATGCTCGCCATGCGTGGGGGCGGAGGCTCGCCGGTGATCAGGTCGTACTCGCCTTGCGTGGATGCCAGGAAGAAGCGTCCGTCGGTCACATGCAGGCGCGCGCGCTCATCATCGACCGGGTCCAGATTGTGGATGCGGTCGGCCAGTTCGAAGGTCTCCGGCGAGATATCGACAATGTCCAGCGACGCCACCCGGTTGTCGGACAGCAGCGCCTTGGCCGTGGTGCCCAGTCCATAGGAGATCAGCAACGCGCTCGCGGGTTGTTGCTGCAGAGCCAGCGGCCACCAGGCGAACAGCGACATGTACCGTTCCGAGTCACGCGCCGTGCTGCTCATCGAGTAGCGATTGGTCACCAGCCGCCAGCTGTCCGGTTCACCGAGAAAATCGCTGCGCAGCAGTTGGAGGGTCTCGTTGCGGCCATGCGCCACCGCGACCCGGTCGCTGTCGTCCAGCGCCAGATAGGGTTGTGCCGCCGCGGTGACCTGCGCGTCGACGAGCATCGGCACCGTGCGCAACCCCATCGCGACCACGGCCAACGCCAGCACGGGGGGCAGCCATTGCAGTCGGGGCAGCTCGCAGGCGACGGCGAACAGCACCAGCACGGCGAGACCGATCATCAGCGCGACGGCCAGCGGCGCCGGCCCCAGTGCCGGCAGCCACCAGCTCCCGGCGAGCCCCGCGCCCAGCGCGGCGCCCGCCGCATTCGCGGCCAGCAATTGCGCGGTGGCGGTGCCGGGGTGCAGCTCGGACTGGCGGATGCGCTCGGCGATCAGTGTGAGGAGGGCACCGGAGCACACACTCACCGGTATGAACAGGCCTGGCAGCGCCAATCCCCAGCGAGCCAGCGGGTGGCCGAGATGGGCGCCGAAGGCGGCCAGGCCGATGCCGCAGAGCCAGGCCGCGCAGGCGGCCGCGGTGAGCAGGCCGATATTGCGCGCGGCAGCGGGCGCGCGCTCCGTCCACAGCGCGGCCAGGCGGCTGCCCGCGGCCAGGCCCAGCAGCACGCAGGCGACGCCCAGCGTCAGGGAGCGCGTCGTGCCGGCGGTTTGCAGGCTGATCAGTCGAAATCCGACGACCTCGATCGCGAGCATGGCGGCGCCAATACCGGCCGTGACCACCAGCAACGGCCACGGTGCGATCCGTCGCGTCATCTCGCCGGCTGTTTGCGTGGCGTCACGCAGCGGCCAGGCCAGCGCCGCTGACGCCAGCACCAGGGTGAGCGCGACGATCGAGGCGGCCGGCAGTCCGGCCAGCGGGATCAGCAGCCACTCTCCGACCAGCAGGCCGAGGACGCCACCCAGCGTGTTCGCGGCGTAGAGCCGGCCGAGCAGCGGCCCCAGCGCCGGCGTGTCGCCCCAGGCGCAGATCAGCAGCGGCAGGCCGATGCCCATGGCCATCGCCGGCAGCAGCAGGACGCCCACGCTCAGCCAGAAGCGAAGGGTCTGCAACAGCACCGGTTGGTCGAGCAGGGGGCCCAGCCAGGTGGCGATGGTCGTCTCGCCGCGGCTCAGCAACAGGATGACGGCCAGGCCGAGGATCGCGACCAGGCTTTCGGTGCCGACGAATACCCGCACCGGATGGCGAATGCGGCGGGTCAGCCAGAGGCTTAGCAGGGCGCCGAGCGCGAGTCCCAGCATGAAGGCGGCAAGCGTGGCGGCGCCGGCGCGCACGGTATTGCCCAGCGCCCAGCCGAGCTGCCGGAACCAGATGGCTTCCAGCAGCAGCGCACCGGCGCCGGAGCACAGCAGTGCGACCTGCAGCCTGGAGCGCGCATGGCGGGTTGCGGTGGCGAGTGATGTGTCAGACAAACTGCGGAATCCCAGCGAGGGCAACAGCCCGCTCATCCGTCGATGGCGGCTGCGTGTTCGTCGTCCCCCGGGCGGACGAACCCCTAAAGAATCAGCATTCGTGGCGCCGAAAGCAATCGGCGCTGTGATCGTTGACCAACCCCGCCGCCTGCATGTGCGCGTAGACGATGGTACTGCCGACGAACTTGAATCCGCGCTTTTTCAGATCCTTGGACAGGGCATCGGACTCCGGGCTGGTCGATCGGTAGTCCTGATGACGTTTCGGGGGCGGCGGGACCGGAGCCCCGTCGACGAACCGCCAGATGTAGTCGCAGAAGCTGCCGAACTCCGCCTGCACCTCGAGAAAGCGGGCCGCGTTGTTGATCGCGGCGCGAACCTTCAGTTTGTTGCGGATGATGCCCGGGTCCGCCAGCAACCGGACCTCGTCATCGGAATCGAAGGTGGCGACCGTCGCCGGGTCGAAGTCCGCGAATGCCCGTCGGTAGTTGTCGCGCTTGCGCAGCACGGTGTACCAGGAGAGACCGGCCTGGGCCGCCTCCAGCGTCAGGAACTCGAACTGCCGTCGATCGTCGTGGACCGGTACGCCCCATTCGGTGTCGTGATAGGCCACATAGTCGGGCTTGCTCAGGTCCACCCAGGGACAGCGGGGGCGATCATCCATGTCGTGCGGCCTCATCGACGAAAGTTGGCAAATCCTTGCCACTTGAACGATAGTTCTGCAAGCGATTTCGGATCGAACGCGTTGTCAACGTGGCGTCATGTCGGACCTATAGCGTTGACCCGATCGATTCGAACGAATGCTCACCCAGCGCTGCCGAGGGCCGGTTTGCAGGCCCGACAGGAGATCGAACGGTGAACGACGTGCACATTCATCCACTGATTCTGAAGCTGGATGTCGGCGGGATCCCGCTCGACTGGGTGCATTGGGAGTACGCCGCGACGCTCTACTGCAACGAGAAGGTCGCCTGGGAAGGTGGTGGCGAACGCATTCGCATCCAGGGTGGCATCAATCGGGCCACCGGCCGTCGTTCCTTTCTCGAGCTGGACACGATCATCGCGGTCAACGACAGCCGCGGCGGCCGCCTGATGTCGCTGGTGCCGCCGTTGACCAACCGGGCGTTGTTCCAGCGTGACGGCCACATCTGCCTGTACTGCGGCCAGCGGTTCCGCCATTCCGAACTGACCCGTGACCACGTCGTCCCGACCTCGCGTGGCGGGCCGGACGACTGGACCAACTGCGTTACCGCCTGCGGGTCCTGCAATCGCCACAAGAGCAACCGGACGCCGGAGGAGGCGGGGCAGCCGTTGCTGGCCGTGCCCTATGCGCCGAACCGGGCGGAATATCTGATTCTGTCCAACCGGCGCATCCTCGGCGATCAGCAGGCGTTTCTCGATCAGTTCGTGACCAAGCGGGATCGCGGGGGCGTGCTCGCCGCCTGATGGCCTAGTCGGTGTCGGCGATCGCCTGCACCAGCACCCACGGTTTGACGACGACGGTCCAGACGCTGGCGTCCTGTTCGATCCATTCCAGTGCCTGCGCGTCACTGACCGGTCCGAAGTGCTGCTCCGTGATCAGCGCTTCGACGGCTGCCTTGTCGTCGATCGCGATGCGCGCGGCCACGTCGACCAGATCGATGCCTGCCGCGACCGCGAAGGCCTGCCCCGTGGCGAAGAACCGTTGCAGATCGGACCACGGCATCTTGGCGGTTTGCGTGGCGAGTTCCGCCCGCATGTCCTCGAGGTTCATGGCGTCGCCTGCCGGGGACGCAATGCGGCGGGACCCTCGTCCAGCACCGCCTGCAGCAGTGGCGCCAGCAGCCGCGCGGCGATCTGATCCTGCAACGTGGCGGGTGTGTCCAGTCCGACGCGGCGGAGCAGGCCGAGAACCGCTTCGCCGGGACGGCCCGCACGCCAGGCGCGCATCGCCAATGCGAGGGGATGTTGCTCCGCCTTCATCCGGCTGAGCCGGGACAGTGCGACCGCGAGGATCTCCTCCTCCTCCGTCCAGTCTGTGGGCAGCGGGAAATGCGGCAGCGCGCCGCTGCGCCGCGCCGGCCCCAGTTGTTGCGCCAGCGCTTCCGGCGTGTTGCGACGGTAGGCGTTCGGGATCGCGTAGTCGGCCTCGATCTTGCCGGCCGCCTTCGCCCGGGCCAGCAACTCCGCCTGGAACCGCGAGTCGGTGATGTTCAGCAGCCGCGCGATGATGTCCCGGTCGGTGGCGCCGCGCAGGTCGGCAACGCCGTATTCGGTGATAACGATGTCGCGCAGATGACGGGGAATGGTCGTGTGCGCGTACTCCCAGACGATGTTGGACTCCGCGTCCTTGCCGTCGCCGCGCACCGCCTTGATCAGCAGGATGGAGCGGCCGTCGTCCAGCGCGTGGGCCTGGGCGACGAAGTTGTATTGCCCGCCGACACCGGACAGCACGCGATGGTTGTCCAGCGCATCCGACACCACGGCGCCGGTCAGCATGCACTTGAGCCCGGTGTTGATGAAGCGCGCGCGGCCGCGTTGCAGCCGGTCCAGGCTCTCGGTGCCGTGCAACTGGTTGATCCGGCCCACCGTGGTCATGTGGAAGCGGCGCCGCTCGGTCAGCGACATGGTGGAAAGACGATCGTAGAAGCAGCGCGGGCCGAGGAAGAAACCGCCGTGCAGCACCTGGGTGATGTCGTCCTCGCGCACGGGTTCGCCGGCATTGAGCGCGGTCTGGCGGTCCAGGTCGTCGATGACCTCACGCTTGAGCACGCCGGCGTCGTAAAGCGCCATGAAGCCGTCCACGAACATTTCGGTGGCGCCGTACAGGCCGGTGTCGAATGGGGTGTCGCCGCCGATGGTTTTGGCCAGCGGCGTCAGCTCGCCGACCAGTGAACGCCAGGTCGCGTTGTCCCGATGCCGCAACGTCAGCGCGTGCGCCACCGTGTCGCCCAGCGCGCCGATCCCGAGCTGGATGGTGCCGCCATCCGGGACCAGGGTGCTGGCGTGCAGGCCGATGGCGTGGTCGGCCAGCGTAACCGGCTGCTTGGGTACGGCGAACAGGCTGCGCGGCCGCGTTTCGCGTCGGATCAGTACGTCGAAATCGTCGCAGGGGCGTTCGCTGTCGCCGGGCATGTACGGCAGTTCGGCGTGGGCCTCGCCGATCACGGCGATCGGCCGGCGCTCCCGCGCCGCGGGCACCACGTCCAGGCTCACATCCGGATTGCAGCTCAGGCTGACGCGTTCGACGCTCGGGTCCGGATGGGGCGCGACCAGTTGCGCGAAAACATTCGCGCCAGCGTCGAGCATGTCGCGGGCGACGAAGGTGTAGTTGGTGCTGATGTAGTTCTGCTGCGCGTTGGCGTTGCCGAGCTGGGAGCCGGCCTGGAAGAAGAATTCGCGGACCGTCACGTTGTCGGGCAGCGCGCCACGATCGCGGTCGATCAGATAAAGCAGATCCTCGTAGCCGTCCATCACGCGATCGAACATCGGGTCGATGAACCGGCCCGCGATCCCCGCGGCCCTCGGACGGTTCAGTGACAGCGCGGTGAAGATCGTCAGCGTCAGTGTCGGGTCCGCCTTGGCGCGGGAATAAAGCGCGTTGGTGAAGCCGACCGGCTTGCCCAGCCCCAGCGGAATACCGAGCACGAGGGTGTTGCCCACGCGTTCGATGACGGCGTTGATGGCGGCCTCGTAGTCGGCCGTGGTCAGCAGGGTCATGAGGTGGTGCGCGTGGACGGGGGAGGAATGATAGTCGCTGTGTCCGCGCTATGCTTCGGGTTTGCGCAACAAGGGCTGGGGATCGGGGTGATCACTGTAATGCGGCGGGCCGCACTTGGCTGGGCGATGTCCGCGATCTGCTTTGGTAGCCAGGCGCTGGCGGCCGGCACCGTGTCCGAATGCACGCAGGAGGCGCTGGAGAGCGCCATCGAGGGGGGCGGGGCGGTCGACTTTGCCTGCGGCCCGTCCATCACGCTGACCAGTGCGCTGAATTTTCAGAACATCGAGGTCAGCATCGATGGCCTTACCGACGACGGCAACATCACGCTGATTGCCGATGGTGAAACCCGGCTGGTCACCATCGAAGGGACCGCCACGGTCACGCTGGGCAACCTGGTGCTGAGCGGTGGCAGCAGCACCCAGGGCGGCGCGGTGCGCAACTTCGGCACATTGACGCTCAGCGGCGTGGAGATTCTCGACAGCACCTCGTCCACCGTGGGTGGCGGCATCCAGAACGGTGGCGTCCTGATCGCCTCCGACGTCCGGTTCGAGGGCAACACCGCCGAGTCGGTCGGCGGCGGGCTCTACAACGCCGGTCTGGCCACGCTGACCCGCGTGTCCCTGATCGGCAATACCGTTGGCGGCGTCGGCGGAGCGATTGACAGCGTGGGCCGACTCACGTTGGTGAACGCGACGGTGGCTGGCAACGTCGGTGGTGGGCAGGGCGCCATCCGGTTGAGTGGAAGCAACGCCAGCGGCAGCCTGCTGTCCCACGTCACCATCACCGACAACCGTCTGACCGACGAGGCGTCCAATGCCGCGGCCGGGCTGGTGGTGGGATCGGACAGCGCGGTGTCCGTGCTCAACACGGTGATCGCCGGTAACGGTATGGGCGGGCAGTGCAACATCATCGGCACGCTCGCCGCGGTGGACGGAAGCGTCGCCAGCGACGCGAGCTGCACGGGTTTCACGGTTGCCGACGTGGACGCCATCAATCTGGGCGAGGCCGTGGACCAGGTCGGGCTGGGAAGCGGTCTACAGACGGTTTATCCGCCGGCGCTGCCGACGGTGCTGCTTGACGCCGCCGCGGACGATGTCTGCGGTGACGACGCGGTGGGCGGGGTGGATCAGCTCGGCCAGACGCGTCCCCTGGCCGAGGCCTGCGATGTCGGCGCGGTGGAACTGGACGTGAACCGGCCCGTGGTCGACCTGAACGGCAGCGCCGGTGGCCGCAACGTGGCCGCCAGTTATGCCGAAACCGCCGAAGCGGTGGTAGTCGCTCCGGCCGTCACGGTGACCGGTGGCGATCTGGAGCTGTTGCAGCGCGCCGAGGTGGTGCTGACGGAGCTGAACGATCCCGGCGCAGAGACGCTGGCGGTGGATGTTGGCGCCACCGCGCTGACCGCGGCGTACGACGCACAGAGCGGCGTGATGACGCTGACCGGCGAGGCGGCCCCGGAGGACTACGCGGCCGTCCTGGCGACGCTGAGCTATCGCTACGACGGCGAGATTCTTGGCGACACCACCCGCGTGTTGTCGGTCCGGGTGTTCGGCGCCACGCTGGACTCCTCCGCCAGTCGCGTCACGCTGACGCTGCAACCGATCAACGATGCGCCGGTTGCCGGCAATGACGCCTATGCGGTTTCGGCCGACGCGGTGTTCATCGTCGACGCGCCGGGGCTGCTGGCGAACGATTCGGATGCGGACCAGCAGACGCTGCGTGCCTCAGGACCTTCGACCAGCCCGGGTGGCGCGTCGCTGGTGATCTCCGGCAACGGCCGGATGGTTTACGACCCCGTGACCGCCTACCTCGGGTTGGCCGAGGGTGTCGTGGTCGAGGATGTGTTCACCTACTTCGTGGCGGACACCGAGGGCGCCAGCGCCGAAGGTGAAGTGGTCATGACCGTCACCGGCGTCAACGATCCGCCGGTCGCGAACAACGACCGCTTCAGTCTCACCGAGGACGGCATCGTCAGCAGTCCGGCGCCCGGCGTGCTGGCCAATGATTCCGACCCGGACAGCGGCGACAGCCTGCAACTGGTCAGCGCGGATGCGACGACTTCCTCCGGCTTGCCGGTGACCGTCGGTAGCGATGGTTCGGTTGCGTTCGACCCCACCGGGTCCGCGGCGGTGCAGGGTCTTCGCCAGGGGCAGGTTCAGATCGAGACTCTGCAATACACGATTGCCGATTCGGCGGGGTCGCAGGCCAGCGCGGAACTGCGCTTCGACATCCAGGGGCGCAATGACGCGCCGGTCGCGGTGGCGCTGGGGCAGGAGCATGTATTCGTGGACGAGGCCGCCGTGGTCGCGGTGGGCGCGGCATTCAGCGATGCCGATGCCGGCGACACGCTGACCTTCACCACCTCGGGTCTGCCGTCGTCGCTGTCGCTGGGCACGATCAACGGCCAGATCACCGGCACGCCGTCGGAGGCCGACATTGGCCGCTACATGATCAACATCGTCGCCACCGACACCGCCGGGGCGTCGGCCAGCACCCCGCTGGTGCTCATCGTCGAGCGTGTGGGCAATGACGCGCCCTATGTCGTCGACGCGCCCGAGGATCAGGAGCTGGACGAGGGGGAGGCCTTCTCGCTGACGCTCGGCGAGGTGTTCGAGGACCCGGACGGCGACACGCTCAGTTTCGCCGTCACCGGCCTGCCGGAAGGGCTGGAATTCTCCGGCGACGCGGTGACCGGCGCCCCGGCCTTCCAGAGCGCCGGCAGCTACGTGGTCGAGCTGACCGCGACCGATCCGTCCGGCGCCTCCACCGATGTCGCGTTCACGCTGACCGTCACCGAGCCGGAGCGGGACGTGGCCGTATCGGTGACGCCCGCGGCGTCGATCGTCGAGCCGGAAACCCCGTTCACCTGGACGGTCGAGGTCTCCAACCCCGGCGATGCCACCGCGGGCGGCGCCGTGATCCTGCAGGTGTCTGGCGCCGGGCTGTCCGTTGACGTGCCGACCGGTTGCAGCCGCAGTGTCGGCGTGCAGACCGTGACGCTGGACTGTGATGTCGGCGCGATCCAGTCCGGTGGCGCGCAGCAGATCGAGGTGGTCACCGAAGCCGATCGGGCGGGGGGTGTCTGGTTGCAGGCACGCGCCGGCGATCTGACCACCGACCTCAATCCGGAGGACAACCTCGCCTCGAACGGCGTGATCGTGACCGAACTGCTGGCGGAGGTGCCCGGCGTCGAGTTCGCGGTGAGCGGCGGCACACGACTGGCGGTGCTGGACGCCGACGGCGACGGCAGCCCCGATGTGGCCGTCGGCAGTGAGGCTGGCTCACCGACCCGGATTTATCGGCAGCAGGCCTCGGACGACTACGAGCTGGACGGTTCGCTGGGCGATGTCGGCGAGGTCGCGGGCCTGATCGCGGGAGAGTTCGACGGGCTCACCGGCGAGGACTTGCTGGTCGTGAACGCCTCTGGCGGTCACGCGCTGTACGTCAACGATGGCAGCGGTGCCTTCGTCCTGTCGGCGGCCGCGTTCACCGGTACCGAGGGTCTGGATGCGCTGGGCGCGGACCTGGACGAGGACGGTGTCGGTGACGTGCTGATGCTCCATGCCGATGCGGTGCCGGAGGTGCTGTTCACCGAGGGCGAGGACGGCTTCTTCACCGTGTTGCTGGAGCCGGCGGACGCGATCTCCATTGGCCTCGCCGACATCGATGGCGACGGCCGGCCGGAGCCGGTGTTCGGCCTCGCCGACGGGGACGTGTTCCAGCCGACCATCGGCCGGCGCAGCTTCGGCCCCCGTGTCGCGCTGCCCACCGCTGGTGTAACCCACTGGGCCGGCGGCGATCTGGACGGCGATGGTGACGGCGATCTTCTGGCGGCCGTGCCCGAGACGCTGGACGATGTGTTCGTCGCGCCGGAGCTGAGGATGCTGCGCGCCCTGTCACGCAACGCCATGGAAATCGGCACGCGCGCCGACATCGGGGTCACGCGCCGGCTCGTCATGGCGGACATCGACCGGGACGGCGACCTGGATGTGGTCAGCGCCAGCCCGAATGGCGTGGTCCAGTTGCTGGTCAATGACGGCGGCGGGCGTCTGCGGCCGCATGACACGGCCATCGATGCCGATGCCGTGGACATGGCGCTGGCCGACATGGACGGCGATGGCGACACCGATCTGGTGTTGCTGCTGGCCGAACAGGGCGCGGTACAGATCTGGTTCAACCAGGGCGACCTGGTGTTTTCCGACACCGTCGGCTCGCCCCGGTCGCTGCACGACGATGACGGTAGTGGCGCGCTGGGGCTGTGGGCGCTGCTGCTGCTTGTTGGTGCCGCGGTCTGGCGTCGAGCTCGCGTCTGCGTGGACTAGTCGATCAGCGACACGGTCAGCCGGCAAAGACAGGTGGGCTTGCCGGCTTCGTTGCGCAGCGTGATCTGCCAGACGTGAATGCGACGGCCCTCGTGCGCGAGCACGGCCTCGCCTGTCACCGTCGTGCCCTTGGGTGCCGGACGCACGTGGTTGGCGTTGACCTCCAGGCCGACCGCGCGCTTTCCGGTCTCGCCGGCGATCAGCGCCGAGCCGATCGAGCCCAGCGTTTCCGCCAGCACCACGCTCGCTCCGCCGTGCAGAATGCCGTAGGGCTGCACGTTCTTTTCCGTGACCGGCATGGTCCCGACGATGCGGCCGCGTTCGGCTTCGATCACCTCGACGCCGAGCACTTCGTTGATGGTGCCGATCGAGGTTTTCCGCAGGGCATCGAGCGAGTAGTCTGGCGCGTCATTCACGTGTGCTGCTCCGTTCCGGGGCGGATAGGGGAGTGGAATGATTGCACTGATTGCCGGTCTCGTCGTGTTCCTGGGTGTTCATCTGGTGCCCACGCGGCCCGCGCTGCGGGTGGGTTTGCAGGGTCGATTCGGCGAACTGGGCTACAAGGGGCTGTTCTCCGTCGTGGCCGCGATCGGCCTGGTGCTAATCATCTGGGGCAAGGCCGAGGCGCCGTTCGTCGCGATCTGGCAGCCCCCGGTGTGGACGCGGCACATCCCGCTGGCGCTGATGCCCATCGCGTTGATCCTGCTGGTTGCCGCCTACGTTCCGAACAACCTGCGCCGGGTCGTCAAGCATCCGATGCTTGCCGCGGTGAAGCTGTGGGCGCTGGTGCATCTGCTCGCCAACGGTGATCTGGCGTCCATGCTGCTGTTCGCGGCCTTCCTCGCGTTTGCCGTCTACGACGTGATCTCGGTGAAAAAGCGCGGCACGGCGCCGGCGCGCGGCAAGGTCAATCCGCTGCTGGACGTGGTCACCGTGGTGGTTGGTCTGGTGGCCTATGTCGGTTTGATGCATGCCCACGGTCACCTGTTCGGGGTGCCCGTGATCGGCTGACCCCGCCGGGTCGGTTTCGACCCGCCGGTGGGCGAGCCGGTACAATCGCGGCCCTTTGATTTCCAGCTCGACCCATGGGCACGCCAGCCAATCTGCGTGCGGAAGCCGACAAGCGCCGCACCTTCGCCATCATCTCGCACCCCGATGCGGGCAAGACCACCGTCACCGAAAAGCTGCTGCTGTTCGGCGGCGCGATCCAGCTTGCCGGTACGGTCAAGGGGCGCAAGGCCGCGCGCCATGCGACCTCGGACTGGATGAAGATGGAGCAGGAGCGCGGCATCTCCATCACCACGTCGGTCATGCAGTTCCCCTACCGCGACTGCATGATGAACCTGTTGGACACGCCGGGGCACGAGGACTTTTCCGAAGACACCTACCGCACGCTGACGGCGGTGGACTCCGCGCTGATGGTCATCGATTCGGCCAAGGGCGTCGAGGCGCGCACGATCAAGCTGATGGAGGTCTGTCGCATGCGGACCACGCCCATCATCACCTTCATCAACAAGCTGGATCGCGACGGCCGCGAGCCGATGGAACTGCTCGACGAGGTCGAGGACGTGCTCAAGATCGCCTGCGCGCCGGTGACCTGGCCGCTGGGCATGGGGCGCGACTTCGCCGGTGTTTACCACCTGCTGGAAGACCGCTTCTATCTCTATGACGGGCCCAAGGAGCGGATCAGCGACATCGAGACCGTCGACGGTCTGCACGCGGATGGCATGGCCGAACGTTTTGGACCGATCTACCAGACGCTGCTGGAGGAGATCGAGCTGGTGAAGGAGGCCGGTCACGGTTTTGATCTGGAGCTTTATCGCGCCGGCGAACTGACGCCGGTGTTCTTCGGTGCCGCGATCTCCAACTTCGGCGTGCGCGAGCTGCTCAATGGTTTCGCCGACTGGGCGCCGCCGCCGCTGCCGCGCGAAGCCACGGTGGGTGATGCCGATCCGCAATCGGTTGAGCCGACCCACGGTGAGCTGACCGGCTTCGTGTTCAAGATTCAGGCGAACATGGACCCGCGCCACCGCGACCGCATCGCGTTCATGCGGGTGTGCTCGGGCAAGTACACGCCGGGCATGCAGCTGCATTCCGTGCGTCAGGGCAAGGCGGTGCGCATTTCCGACGCCGTGACGTTCATGGCCTCGGACCGTGGCGCCGCCCGCGAGGCCTGGCCCGGCGACATCATCGGTCTGCACAACCACGGCACCATCTCCATCGGCGATTCGTTCTCGGAAGGCACGGCGATGGTCTATTCCGGCGTGCCGAACTTCGCGCCGGAGCTGTTCCAGCGCGTGGTGCTGGCCGATCCGCTCAAGGCCAAGGCGTTGAACAAAGGCCTGGATCAGCTCTGCGAGGAGGGGGCGACGCAGGTGTTCCGTCCCAAGAGCAACAACGACGTGATTCTGGGCGCGGTCGGCGTGCTGCAGTTCGATGTCGTGCGCCAGCGGCTGGCCGATGAATACGGCGTCAACTGCAAGTACGATCAGGCGCCTGTGGCGACCGCTCGGTGGGTCAGTTCGGATGATCCGTCGAAACTGAAAGACTTCCTTAACAAGAATGTGTCTAGAATCGCAGTGGATCATGCGGGTGCACATGTCTATCTGGCGAATTCCCGCGTGAATCTTCAACTCACGGAAGAGCGGTGGCCCGACATCCGGTTTGCATCGACCCGCGAACACGGAACGAACTGATCCGTATCTCCTCGGGTCGTACTGGTCGGGCGAGGCACCAAACTTGCCTGTCCTCTGATGACGGGGACTGAAGGTGCGTGGCGCGCTGCAACCCGGCAGCGGCCAGGGACAAACAAACGACGAGACTCATGGCTGAACTGACGTACGACAAGAAATTCACGCCCTCCAGCGTGGGCGCGATGCTGGGCTTCTTCGGTGTGCACATCGCGGCGCTGGGGGCCTTCTTCACCGGCGTGTCGACCGCCGACATCGTGGTCTGCGTGACCCTGTACTGGGTGCGCATCTTCGCGATCGGAGCCGGCTACCACCGCTACTTCTCCCACCGCTCGTTCAAGACCGGGCGCGTGTTCCAGTTCATCCTCGGCTTTCTGGCGCAGTCCACCGCGCAGTCGGGGCTGATCTGGTGGGCCTCCAAGCATCGCGATCACCATCGCTATTCCGACACGCCCAAGGACATGCACAGCCCTCGGCAGTACGGGTTCTGGTTCTCCCACATGGGCTGGATCTGGAACAACGAGGCCCAGGAAGCCAACTACGACAACGTGCAGGATCTGACGCGGTATCCGGAACTGGTGTGGCTGGACAACAACCGCTTCCTGCCGGCGATCATTCTCGGGATCGCGGTGTTCGTGCTGTTCGGCTGGTCCGGCCTGTGGTTTGGTTTCTTCTTCTCCACCGTGCTGGTGTACCACTCGACGTTCACCATCAATTCGCTGTCGCACGTGTGGGGCAAGCAGCGCTATCTCACCGGTGACGACTCGCGGAACAACCCCGTGCTCGCGGTCCTGACCATGGGCGAGGGCTGGCACAACAACCACCACTACTTCATGTCCAGCACCCGTCAGGGCTTCCGCTGGTACGAATGGGACCCGACCTACTACATCCTCAAGATGCTGTCCTGGGTCGGGGTTGTCTGGGATCTGAAGGAGCCGCCTCGGCACGTGCTGGCGGGCGAGCGCAAGCTGTCGTCCGAACTCAAGGATCGCGTGGCCGCCCAGCTCGCCGCGACGTTCTGCGCCGACACGCTGACCGACAGCGTTCGCGCCCGGCTGACCCGCAGCGGCGTGGCCGTTGACGAGTTCAAGCGCAATCTGGCGGCCCGCATCGATCGCGGTCGTGACGCCATCCAGCACTTCGAACTGCCGGAACTGCCGGAGCTGCCGTCGGTGGACGAGGTCCGGGCGCGGGCCCACAAGATGTTCGCGCGGTCACCGTCCATGGACGACATCGTGCTGCGGGCCCGGCTGATGCTGAGCGAGGCCGTCTCCACGCGCCTGGCGACGCCCGCCTAGCGCCAAAACCGGCCGGGAGCGGCTGTGCTCCCGGCCCGTTCATGATCACGAAACACTTGCGGCGATGCAGCACTTGCGCATCGCCGTGAGGTGTATGCTGCGGGCATGGATTCACACGCCGCCTCAGCCGCAAGTACCCAGCTGCGCAAGCGCCTGGGCTTCGGCCGTCAGTCCGGTTCCAGGGGTGAGGACGCCGTAGTGCGCGATCAGTTGCTGGTCGTCGACGACGAGGCGGCTGATCGCCTGCTGATCCGGCGGATACTCGCCGACGGCGCAACGGTGGGTCTGGAACTGATCGAGGCCGAGACCGCGCAGGATGCCGTCGAGCAGCTGCGCGGTGGTCGCATCGCCTGCATGCTGATCGATCACATGCTGCCCGACATGACCGGGCTGGACTTGCTCAGCATGCTCGCCAACATCGAGCCGGTCGGGCTGGTGCTCATCTCCGGTGTCATGGATGTCCCGCTGTCACGTGACGCCATCCGGCTGGGCGCCCATGACGTGCTGCCCAAGGACGATCTCGATACCTCCCGGCTGTCGCTGTCCATCCATGCCGCCATCGGCAG
>CALBOV010000328.1 GCA_937896565.1 uncultured Salinisphaerales bacterium | reverse complement strand
TTGAACATGAACAGGCCTTCGACCGTGTGGCCGGCCTCCAGCAGGCGATGCG
Source organism: uncultured Salinisphaerales bacterium (assembly GCA_937896565.1). Lineage (GTDB taxonomy): Bacteria > Pseudomonadota > Gammaproteobacteria > Nevskiales > OUC007 > Abyssibacter. The sequence continues at coordinate 4,673 of CALBOV010000328.1, read as the reverse complement.
CCGCGACGGCGGAATCCACGCCGCCGGACAGGCCGACGATGACCAGGCTCATGGCGCGAGGTGATGGAGCAGGGCGAGCGGATGACGAACGCCGGCCAACCAGTCCTCGACGCAGCGCAGCACCATGGGGCTGCGCAGGGGCGCGGTCGGTGTTCGCAGCTCATCGGGCTCGGCCCAGAACGCGCGGACAATTCCGTCATCCAGTTCCTTGCTGGCGGGTTCGGGGTCGACGCCGCCCGAGAAGGTTACGCGGACGAAAGTGTCCGGCGCGGTGTCCTCCGGAGTCTCGCCGCGGGACCAGACGTAGATGCCCAGCAGCGTCGACGGATGAAAGCGATAACCCGTCTCCTCGAACGTTTCCCGGATGACGGCGTCGATCAGCGTTTCGCCCGGTTCCCAGTGACCTGCGGGCTGATTCCATTCCAGGCCGTTGCGGGTCTGTTCCTCGACCAGCAGGAAACGACCCTGGCGCTCAACAACGGCCGCGACGGTGACGTGCGGGTGCCAGCTCACAGCTGGCCTTGCTGCCTCAACCGGTACCAGCCCTGCGGATCGGGTCGGCCCAGTGAGCCGCTGATGAGATTGCCAAGCACCGGGTCGGCGGTGGAGCGCAGTTTCAGGCGGCCGTCCAGCGCATAGCTGCGCGCGACGGGATCGACCCGCACCGTGCCTTCCAGCGCGACCGGGCCGCCGGTGTCGGACAGCGTGCCGACCAGCGCCTGCTCCTCCAGCACGAACCGGGCTTCGAAATCGCCCAGGGCGTAGTTCTTCGGCCCGAAGGCCCAGGCCAGATCCCTGACCGTGACGGTGCCGTCGACATCGCTGAACCGGTCGGCTGACAGCCTCAGCGAACGGACATCCAGGCTGGCTCCGCCGCCGATGCCGATGCCGTCGAGTTCGGCGATGCCGAGCAGATCGGTGATGTTGAAGCGGCCCTGCACGGCGCTGAGTTGCACGGTTCCCCAGGGTGTGACGGACACCTCGCCGGTGACGGGACCGCGGGCGACATCGGCCTGAACGAGGCCGGCGAAACGCAACAGCAGCAGCTTCCACGGCTGCCAGTCCCAATGCGCGTCCTCGGCGACCGGACGGTTCTGGAAAAAGATGCTGTCGACCTTCGCATCGACGATGGTGCCGGTGATGCCGTGCAGCGTGACCGGCGATTCCGCCGGCGCTACCCAGCCGTAGACGGTCCGGACCGGGAGGAAGATCACCAGCCCGATGACGAAGGCGACCAGAAACGCGACGATCAGACGGGTCATTGGCGAGCCAGTCCCAGCCGCGCCTCGACCTGGCCGGGCTGCGTTTGCGAGCCGACATCGGCCGAATCCACGGTCATGCCATGGCGGGATTCGAGTTGGTGCAGCCAGCGCACGGTCCGGTTGAATTCCACGCCTTCCAGCCAGACTCGGACGCGATCGTCGCCTTCCGGCTGTACGCGGCGCACACCCTGGCCGAGGCCAGCGGATTTGCCGGTCTGGTCGACCACGGCCAGCAGCGAGCGATTCTGTGCCGCCGCCGTCGTCGGCGCACCGGAGGACGCGGTGGCCTGGCGCGCCAGCGGGGCGGCAGCGGCGAGTTCCGCCGCCAGCGAGCGTTCCACTTCCAGCTGGGAGGCGACGCGTTCGCGGCCCATCGCCAGCGGCTCCCAGATCAGCAGGTAGTAGAGCAGGGCGACCAGCACCGCGGCGCCACCGCTGACCAGCCGACGCTCGCGGGGCTCCAGAGCCAGGTAGCGCGCCTTGAGCGATTCCAGGGCGGGCGTCATGCCGAGGTCACCGGTGACAGACGCAGGCGCACCTTCACACCATCGCTGGCCGCATTGGCCGACAACACTTCGAACTCTACCCCCGACTGCTTGGAAAACTCCCCGCGCAGTGTTTCCAGTGCCTGCAGGTCATCGCCTTCCAGGCTCAGGAACAAGGTTCCGTCCCGGAACTGCAGTTCCGAAATCGTGAACTCCGCGCCGCTGGCGAACGCCTGACGTGTCTGGTCGAGCAGAAACAGAAAACCGGTTGCACCCTTCGGGTTCTGCAGAGCGCGGAGCTGCTGCTCCAGCTGGGTGCGAACCTCGACGATGCGCTGCTCGGCGGGGAACAGCTCGCGGAATGTCTGAATGTTGGCCTGCTCCAGCGTCGTCAGCTCCGCCTGCTGGCGGGCAAGGTCGACTGCCTGATAGATCGTTCCCAATCCGATGAGCAGGCCGGCCAGCACGGCAGCCGTCAGCCAGGGCCTCCACCATTGGGATTGTTCAGAGGCCGGCCGGAAGGCGCCCTGGAGCAGGTTCAGCGCGTGCGGCTGCAGGCTCCAGCGGGCCAGATGTTCCAGGCCGTTGCTGATGCGTTCCTCCGCGGTGCCGGCGAGCGCGGCATCGGGTCGCGCCGCGCCTTCCACCAGCAGCAGCCTGGGCGGCGTGTCCGTGCCGAGACGGCCCATGACGATCGGCAGCAGCGCCTCATCCACCGCGGCGCACTGTTGCCGGTCGCGGAGCAGAATGCGATCGGTTTCGATCCACAGGACGGCGGCCTGGTCGGCGTCGGGTGGCAGCAGCTGGGCGTCGATATGGGCCGCATCGACACGGGCAGGCGACTCGTCAAAGGCGGCGAGGTAGGCGGCGAGACGCTCGCTGCGCATCGCGGCCACGTTGTGTTCTCCCGTCGGGGTCTTGCCGCCCAGCGCGAAATGCATCGCGTCCACGTCGTCGGCCAGCTGTTCTTCCAGCGCATAGGGCAGGGCCTGCATCAGCCGCGCGCGCTGGCGGATGGGCAGGTCCACACTGGTGACCAGCGCGTCCTCGGCAGGGAGCATCAGCACGATGCGATCGTCCGACGTCGCCGTCTCGATCAGCGAGGACAGCGGACCGCGTGTCGCGGCGTCGAACTCCCCCGAGCTGTGCCGCGTGATGCAAGCGGCGCTGGCATCCGGGCCGGGGTGGCTCAGGCGAATGAACAGGGTTCGGCGCACGGATCTTCGGTGAATGCAATCAGAGTGGACGGATCATGCGAACGGCATGCCTGCCGACGGCGGTTTGATCCGAGTCAAAGCGTATCCCGGCTTTGGTAGACGACACGCGCCTGACCTTGCGCGCTTCGAAAGACAAGAGAGTACAGCCTCACCCGACCTCTGCCAATCGTGGCTTCGCCCTGGATCAGGAAATAGTTCGTGCTCACGGACAGTCCCTGAACGTCCACGGCCGGGCCCAGGATGGCGTCGTTGGTCACGACATCCAGTGTCTCGGCCGGTTCCTCCGCGCGCGTCTCCACAAAGGCGGCGACGTCGCCAGGGGACGGGTTGTTGCTCATGGCGAGCAGCAGTTCCGCCGGCGCCGTGTTGATATTGATCGCGGTCTCTTCGGGTAGCGCGGTGACGAATGGCAGCAGCGCCTGGAACAGTTCGGGTGACACGCCTTCGACCAGGCGGAGTTCCGTGACGCTGGTGAACGGTCGATTCGCCGCGCGGTAGGCCGGCGAGCGGGAGAAGTAGATGCCGTCCTCCGCGCCTCCGGGAAAGCGGGGTTCCACGTCCGGGTCGATCCAGTCCTGGATCGCGGAGACCAGCTGCTCCGGATCGGGTGTCGGTGCGCTCCCGTCCAGGCGGATGTTGAGAATCAGGCGCTTGAAGATCTCGACGTACAGCGGTTCGGCACTGGCCAGGTTGTTGAGGTTGAAACGACCCTGCAAATCCGCGATGCGACCGGTGACGACGCCGTTGTCGACGGGCAGGTAGTCCACCGGTGTGGCCCAGAACTCGCCGAGATGGTCGATGTTGTTGTCCTGCCCGTCCTTCTCCAGCAGCGTCGTGGCCCAGTCGGCGACACCGCGTGCAACCCACCAGGCCTGCTCGGAATGTTTCAGGGCTTCCGTGCGATGAAACGAGACATTCTGGCGATAGGCCAGCGAGGCGGCGGCAATGCTGGCCAGCGCCATGACGAAGATGGCGGTCAGCACCGCCACGCCGCGTTGCCGGCGACCGCTCATGTCGAGGTCTCGGTGGTGGTGATGCGATAAAGCGCCCGCAGCTCCCCCCAGCGCCGTGTCTCGAACCGCAGCTCGATCACCTGCGGCGTCGCGGCCAGATCGGTGCCTCCGGTGGTCGGGTCCGGCACCGGCCACTGTTCCGTCCATTCCTTTTGCCCGTCCAGAAAGCGCCACTGCAGGCTGATCACGTCATCCAGCAGCACGACCTCGCTGACCTGAGTGTCCTGGACTCGGTCGAGCTGTGCCCACGAATAGCGGATCAGCTCCTCGTCCTCCAGCCCGTAGGCGACACGCTCCAGACTGCTCACGCTAAGATTCATGGGGTTACGTCGACCACCTCGAGTAAATTCGAGGTCTTGCGTGTCGGTTAGGAAGACCGCGGGACGCGGATCGCCGAACTCGTCGCGGATGGCGCGCGCACGAATTTGCTCGATGTCCTGTTCCAGGCGGAACAGGGCCATTTGCAGCGATCGCGTGTCGTCCAGCGATTCCTCGATGTCCGCCCGCGAGTTCAGCACGGTCATCAGGCCGCCGTAGGCCATCGCCGAGAAGATCACGAAGATGGCGATCGCCACCATCAGTTCGAGCAGCGTGAAGCCCCGCATCCGGTGTTGTTGGATGGTGGCACTCATGGCTTGGGCAGAAAGCCGGACAGCTCGGCCGCCTGACGCTCGTCGGCGAAGGCGGCGACATCGA
>CALBOV010000327.1 GCA_937896565.1 uncultured Salinisphaerales bacterium | reverse complement strand
CGGCCCGTCGGATCGTCTCGACCAGTCCGCGCTGCATCCGTCCCCATGCCCAGGGGTTCTCGGTTTCGGGCTCGTTCAACACCTCCAGCGCAAGACCGGACGCGGGAAACTCCGACAGTGCGGCGGCAAGCTGCGCCCACTGTGACGCGAACGCCTCGACGGCGCCGCCGCTGGCGAACAACCGCTGCTTGGCCGCCGAGTCCATCTGCATGACCACGATCACCGCAAGACCGGCACCGACGGCGGCCTGAATATCACCACGCAGCGTTTTCACCGCGTCGGTACGCAACACCGTGGGTCGCTCGGTATCGAACACCCGGACGGGGTCCACCGGAATGCGGACATGACCGAATCCGCCGCGTCGCATGGCGGCGAAGTCCGACGGCCCCAGCGCGTAGAGCGATCGGATGACGGGGTTCGGCTCCGGGCCTGTCCACCAGTGGGACAGGTTCACGCCGCGTTTCAGGGCATTGACCAGTCTCGGATCGGGTGAGGTCGACGACCCGCCGGTGGAATCGCAGGCGGCGACGAGAACCATCGCGACCACCAGCCACCCGACCCGGGCAAGACGAACAATTCGGTTGAAACGGGCAAATGCCATCGACGGTCCAGAATCGGGAAGTGATTATTCTGCCGGCCCGGGAGGGCCTGGCGCCATTGTGCACAACATCGACGACAGCCGACTGATACACTGCCGGGCATTGCTGGAAGCGCTTGATATACATGAAACAAATCGTCTGGGCTCTTGGAGCGGCCGCGACCCTTGCGATGCCGGCGCATGCGGACTGGCGGTATTTGATCCTGAACGAACCGCTGGACCAGCGCGTGCAGGAGCGACGGGCCGAACCGGTGCAGCCACCCAGCAGCTTCGGCAACCGCGTGGACGGCGTGCTGGACATCGTCATGAACGGTTCGCTGCGTGGACAGGCGGAGGTGATCGTGACCGCCGACGGCAAGACACTGATCTCCGGAGATGGCGCGCGCCTCGCCGGCCTCGGCTTCGGGCCGGGTGACGAGGTTCCGCAGTCCGGCTACTTCTACCCGCTGAATGACCTGCGCCCCGCCGTCCAGGCCCGTGTCGACGGCAGCCAGCTGCTGATGCAGACCGGCGTGGACCCGGCGCTGCACCGCACGCCGGGCATCAGTCGTTCGGAAACACGCCCCGCCGTGGCGCCGATCACCGACATGACCCCGAGTTTCGAGACCCGCCCGCTGCAGACGGCGCCCGTACCCGCGCAGCGGCAGCCGACCCAGCTGGCCGGACCGGGCGCGACCATCGCGCGAACCACGCAACCGCAGCATGTGTTGCCGTGGCCGGACGCGCTGGACACCCCGCTGCCGGCGGCCGACGACACGACTCCGCGTCAGGAGGAAGTCATGATCGCTGTCGACGGCCAGCCGCGCGGCGTGGTGATCGCGCGTGTTGGCAGCGGCGGCCAGCCGCAGCTGGCGGTGGAGGACTTGCAGGCACTGCGCCTGCCCGTGCCGGCGAACTCGCTGGATCGCGGCTACGCCACCCCGGATGACCTGTCGCAGACCTACGCCGCGCAGTACGACCGCGCGGCCGCGGAACTGCGTCTCTCGACACGACAGCCCGATCGCTGGTACATCGTTGACGAGAGCGATGCCTCCAATGGCAACACCTGCCCCACGGGGCCCCGAACCCGTCCCGGCCCCAGAGCGAGACGCGGAGACTGCTGATGCCCCTGCTGAAGCTCGCCGGCCCTCGTCCGTCGAACCTCGGTGTCCACGATGGCCGTCTGGCCGAGTGCCCTCGCGCACCAAAATGCGTGTCCTCCCAGGCGACGACCCGACGCCATGCCATCGCCCCGTTGCCACTGCGCGGCACGGTGCAGGCAAGCATGCAGCGTCTGGTGGACCTGTTGCTGGAATGGCCGGAAGCCGAACTGATCACCGAGCAACCCGGTTATCTGCACGCCGAATTCACGACGGCGCTGCTGGGCTTCGTGGACGATGTGGAATTCCTGCCGACACCGGACGAGGGAGTGGTTCACGTCCGCTCCTGTTCCCGGCTTGGTTACTCGGACCTGGGCACGAATCGCTCGCGCATCGAGTCGATCCGCGATGCCTACCTCAATACCGACTGAGCCGGACGGGCATCAGCCCACACCCAGCGATCGCACCGTTTCCAGGTTGAGATAGCGATCCACCGGCAGGCCGTTGGCGCGCTGATAAGCGTTGACCGCTTCCATCGTGCGCCGGCCAATCACGCCGTCGACCGGCCCCGGTTCGAATCCGCGCGCCTTCAGCGCCTGCTGCAGGCGGCGAATCGTGTCGCGATTCATGTTCGTCTCGCACAGCACCGGACGCCATTCCAGCCGCGCGGCCTGCACCAGTTCCTCGGTCTCGACCGTGCCGTACTGCGGCGGCACGCTGACCCGCTGCGTCTGCGAAGGCTGCACCACACGCTGCACGGGTACGTTGCGCACCTCGGCCGGCACATGCACCCGCTGGACCTCGGCGGGCTTGACCATGACCCGTCGGGTCACGGTGCGATACTGCGCCGGCTCCTCGACCAGACACATGATCTCGCCGGTCGCGTGGTCGATCCGCTCAACGGGACCACGACCCGGCTTCCAGACCATGCGGGCCGGCCGCACCAGCACGCGCTCGGTCACGTCACGGAACTGCGCCGGAACGGAACGCATCTCCTCGTAGGCTTCGCGCACGACGACGGGCCTGGACTCGGTCACGACCTGCGCGGGCTGCGTCACCAGCTTTTCATAACCGGATGCGGTTTCCACCTGCCGGCGCACCGTCCGGTACTCGGCCGGCTTGCGCACCAGCGCGTAGCACTCGCCGGCGCGGGCGGCCGGCATTGGCGGAATCCCGGTCACCGAGTACCGATCCGCCTGATCGGCCGACGGCAGAATCGATGTCGCCGGTGCCGCATCGGCCATCTGCAACGGCTGGCGCACGATGTCCGAACGCCGATAGGCGACCGGCTGCGTGGTCTGGGTAGTCGTCGGCATGGTGGCGCGCGCCATCGACGCAGGTTGGCCAGCCAGATGCCGATCGAAGAAGGATTCCCGACGCGCCTCTCGCGCCCGGATCGCACTCTGCTCGGCCAGCCGCTGCGCGGTCAGCTGCTCCTGCTGACGGGCATAACTCTGCACCTCGAACGCCGGAGCATCCGTGACCACCTCATTGGGGAACGCACGGCGTTCGAGCGCCGTCAGGGGGTTGGCCGGCTGCCGCAGCGGGGGCGGCGGTACGCCGTTGGTGGCGCGCTGGCGATCTTCGTACTCACGGGCCGTCAGGTAGGTCGGGTAGCCCGGCTCCGCATCGCTCCATTCGCCGACATCGGTGCCCCAGGGGTCCGTGGTCTGACAGCCGGCGAGCATCGCCACGACCAGAACACCGGCAAGGCGCTTGGTCTCCCGTGTTGTCTTGCTTTGACGCCCCATCAACCGTTCTCCCTAGGGAATTGGTGACTATAGCGGGGTCGCGCCGAAGCGTCGATTGCGCGCCGCCCCGATCCGCTCAGGCGGACAGCGCCAGACGCAGCCCGATGATACAGAGCAGCACGCCGAAACCGCGCTTGAGTTGCCGGGCCGGCAGCCAGTGCGCCAGCCGGGCACCCAGCGGTGCCGCCAGCATGCTGGCGATCGTGATGCCGACCACCGCCGGCCACAGCACATAGCCGATGCTGTGCGGCATCCGGCCGGGCTCGTGCCAGCCCGTGAGCACGAAGCCGGTGACACCGGCCAGCGCGATCGGCAACCCGCAGGCCGCGGAGGTTCCCACCGCCCGCACCATCGGCACGCGGCAGGCCGACAGGAACGGCACGGTCAGCGAGCCACCACCAATGCCGATCAGGGCCGACAGGCCACCGATCGCGCCGCCGATCGCGGTCAGCGCCGGCGCACCGGGCAGCGCCAGGGCGCGCCCTTCCGTGCCACGCTGAAAAATCATTCGCAGGCCGATCAGCAGCGCCGCGACACCGAAGATGCGCTGCAACACCAGACCGTTGATCTGATCGGCCACGACGGCGCCAAGCAGTGACCCGACGAGCAGCCCCGGCGCCAGACGCCCGACCAGCGGCCAGTCCACGGAGCCATGGCGGTGATGGGCGCGAATCGACGACAGCGCGGTGAACACCACGCAGGCCAGCGAGGTGGCGATGGCCTGATGAACCATGGCGGGCGCATCGATGTTCTGCAACGCGAACACGGCGAGCAGACCGGGAACCAGCACGGCGCCACCGCCGATGCCCAGCAGCCCCGCCAGGACCCCTGCAACGCTACCCATGACCAGATAGATCAGTAGAATGCCTAGCAATGTTCACACTCGGTTAACTTGCCGAACACCCGACCGAAAGACACCGAACGACCCCGGGTTCCGGCAAGCGAAGGCTTATGGCAGCACCGTCGTCAAAACGGCATCTCGGGCGCTTCGGCTGGACGTGTCTGGCCGCCGCGACGAGCCTGTGCCTCACCTCATCGGCCTTTGCCGCCAGCGACGTCCTGCGCGGCGAGTTCGCCAAGGTACTCGAAGCGATCGAGAAGGGCGAACAGGAGCAGGTTCCCGACGAACTGGCGGCTTACCCGCTCTACCCCTATCTGGAATCCAAGCGCCTGCGCCGGCAGATCTGGAAGGCTCCCGGGGACGAGACCGATGTCGCCATCATCGACTGGCTGGACGACAACGCCGCCCTGCCCCTGGCCAAGGATTTTCGCGCGGACTGGCTGAACAGCCTGCCCAAGCGTGGCGAATGGGCGCGGCTGCACCAGTACTACGAGCCCACGTCCCGCGGCTCGCTGCAATGCCACTACGTCAACGCGCGGACACGCCTGGAACCCAAAGCCGACGTGCTGGCCGACGCCAAGGCCCAGTACCTGGTCGGCCAGAGCCAGCCCGACGCCTGCGACCCGGTCTTCGACTGGCTTGAGGAACAGGGCGAGCTCACCGACGGCCTGGTCCGTGAGCGGGCGAAGCTGGCGATGGAGGCCGGGCAACCCAATCTGGTCCGCTACCTGTTGCGCCAGCTGCCGGACGACGATTCGATCCAGGGCTACGCGCAGGCCTGGCTGACCATGCGCCAGGGTTCGGCCCGCTACATCGAATCGGTGGTGAAGTCCCGTGAGTTGCCCGAGGCATTCGAACCGATCGTCGAGGAGGCGTTCAAGCGCCTGTCCCGCTTCGATTCGGAACGCGCCTGGGAACTGCTGGTGCCGTTCACCGAGGTGTTTGGCGATCGCAAGACGCTACTGCTGCGCTCGCGCAGGGATGTGGCCGTGGGCCTGGCCTATGACCGTGACGCGCGCGCGATCCCGATGTTCCGCACGGTGCCGGGGTACATGCTCGGCCCGTCGGCGCGCGAGTGGCGGGTTCGCAGCGCCATGTACTTCCAGGACTGGGAGCAGGTCCGGACCTGGATCGGCGAGATGCCCGAGGAGCAGCGCGGCGAGGAAACCTGGCAGTACTGGCTGGCCCGCGCCGAAGTCGCCACGGGCCACCCCGCCGATGCCCGCAAGCGCTTCCGCGAGGTCGCCCAGGAGCGCAGCTACTACGGCTATCTGGCCGCCGATGAACTGAGCCTGCCCTACGCGATGAATCACGTGAGAGCGCCGGTGCGCGCCAACGTGCAGGACAACTTCCGGTCGCTGTCGGGAGCCGAACGGGCCCGCGAGTGGTACCTGATCGATCGTCCGCGGGAGGCGCGGGTCGAGTGGAAGGCGGTGACCGAGAATCTGGAAAAATCGGATCTGATGCAGGCGGCCCAGGTCGCCCAGTCCTGGGGCTGGTACGAGCAGGCGATCATCACCCTGGCGCAGTCGCAGTACTGGTCGGATCTCGACATCCGTTATCCGTTGCCGTGGAGCAACGAGGTCATCCCGCTGGCCAGCGAGTTCGGCATCACGCCGGAGGACATCTGGGCGATCACGCGATCGGAAAGCCTGTTCGCCCGCGACGCCCATTCCTATGCCGGCGCGCGGGGGCTGATGCAGTTGATGCCGGCCACCGCCCGCGAGGTCGCCCGGCGCGACTCGATCCGCTACGGCGGCGTCTCCGATCTCTACGATCCGACGACGAACCTGCGGCTGGGGTCCCGCTACCTGGCCGAGCTGCTGGAACGCTACGACGGCAGCCTGGCGCTGGCGGCCGCCGCCTACAACGCCGGGCCGCACCGCGTGGACCGCTGGAAACCCGCCTACCCCGTGGAGACCGCGATCTGGGCCGAGAACATTCCGTTCAACGCCACGCGCGGCTACGTGCAGAAGGTGCTGAAGCACGCCACCGGGTTCCACTGGCAACGGACCGGCCAGCCGATGCGGGTCAGCCAGAGGATGGGAGACATCCAGCCGGATATCGAGGTCGCCGAGTGAGTCAGACCTTCCTGGTCGGCGGCGCCGTCCGGGACAGCCTGCTCGACCGACCAGTGCATGAACGCGACTGGGTCGTCGTCGGCGGCACGCCCCAGGCCATGCTGGATGCCGGCTACCGACCGGTGGGCAAGGACTTTCCCGTATTCCTCCACCCCGACACCCAGGAGGAATATGCGCTGGCGCGCACCGAGCGCAAGTCCGGTCGTGGCTATCACGGCTTCGCGTTCCACGCCGCGCCGGATGTGACGCTCGAGGACGATCTGCTGCGTCGGGACTTCACCGTCAATGCCATCGCCCGGACCGATGATGGCGCGCTGGTGGACCCCTACGGCGGCGTCGATGACCTCGACGCGCGCCTGCTGCGACACGTATCGCCGGCCTTCGTCGAAGACCCGCTGCGCGTGTTGCGCGCCGCCCGCTTCATGGCGGAGCTGGCGCCCTGGGACTTTCGCGTCGCCGACGAGACGCTGGACGTCATGCGCGCGATCACCGCGAGCGGCGAGCTGGAAACCCTGGCCGCCGAACGTCTCTGGCGGGAGACCCGGCGCGGCCTGATGTCACCGGCGCCGCAGCGCTATTTCGAAACCCTGCGCGACTGCGGCGCACTGGCCGTGCTGTTCCCGGAAATCGACGCACTGTTCGGGGTGCCGCAACCACCCAAGCATCACCCGGAAGTCGATTGCGGCGTGCACCTGATGATGGTGCTGGCGCAGTCGGCACGCCTGGAGCATGAACTGGAGGTCCGTTTCGCCGCCTTGTGCCACGACCTCGGCAAGGGCATCACGCCGGCGCACGTGCTGCCGAGTCACCGCGGCCACGAAGCCGCCGGCGTCCCGCTGGTCGAACAGCTTTGCGGGCGCCTCAAGGTTCCGAACAGCTGCCGTGATCTGGCGGTGGTCGTCACCCGCGAGCATCTGCACGCCCACCGGGCACTCGAGCTGCGACCGGACACCGTGCAACGCCTGTTCTCCCGGATGGACGCCTACCGTCGGCCCGAGCGCGTCCGCCAGTTCGTTCAGGCCTGCGAGGCGGACTCACGCGGCCGCACCGGGTTCGAGGATCGCGACTATCCGCAGGCCGACTACCTGATCAGGCTGCACGAGGCCGCGCTGGCGGTGGATACCCGCTCCATCGCGGAGGCCGGCTTCAGCGGCCCCGCGTTCGGCAAGGAATTGGCGCGCCGCCGCGGCGAGGCCATCGCCGCGGCCAAGGCGGCCAGCGCGTGAAGCAGATCAATCTGGCGGGGGATCTCCGAAAGGCCAGGACACGCACCCGGACGCGTCCGGACGACGGCAGGACCTGGTCCTGGATCGGCCGCGCGCTGTTCGAAGCCGCGCTGATCGTGTTCGCCGTGGTGCTCGGTTTCATGGTGACGGCCTGGCGGGAGGATGCCGACGCCGTCGCCCGCGGCGAGGCGGCCCTGGAACGCATCACCGCGGAGCTGCGCGGCAATCGCGAAACCGTCGCCGGCATTCTTCCCTACCATCAGAAGGTCGCCGACGCGCTGGCCCGGTTGCGCAAGACGCCGCCAGACACCCCGCTGTTCTCGACCCTGTTCGGCGCCGACCTGCCCACGCCGGGCGTCGCCCCGCACGGCGTGGGCGATCTTTATCTTCATGACGAGGCCTGGACCACGGCGCTGTCCCGCGACGCGCTCGCCCGTGTCGACTTCGAACTGGTGCAGGCCATCGCCCTGGTATACGGCGGCGCGGAATTTGGCGTGGCGGCCAGCTGGCGCACCATCCTCGAGCAGATCGGCGAGCGCGAGGCCTTCGCGCCGGACCACGATGGCGTGGCGCTGACACGCATGTCCTACACCTACCAGGAACTCGTCGCGCAGGAGCGGTTCCTGATCCGGCGCTACGACGAGGTGCTCGCGAAACTCGACGAGCGATAGTCATTCAACATCGCCGCGTGTGTTCATTCCCGCCCCGGGTCGGGCACACTCGAAACGGTCTCAAAACCCACGGACGACTCACGATGCGCAAGACGATCCTGATCACCGGCGCCAGCACCGGGCTCGGTGCCGGCATGGCACGCCTGTTCGCCGCCCAGGGCTCGGACCTGGCCCTGTGCGCCCGCCGTCTGCCGGAACTGGAATCGCTGAAGGCGGAGATCACTGCCGCCCATCCGCAGGTGCGCGTGGAGGTCCGCACGCTGGATGTCTGCGACTACGACGCCGTGTTCTCCGTGTTTCGCGCCTTCCAGGCTGACTTCGGCCGCCTCGACCGCATCATCGTCAACGCCGGCATCGGCCTGGGCGCCGAGATCGGCAGAGGACGCTTCGACGTGAACCGGCGCACGGCCGAGACGAACTTCGTCGCGGCGCTGGCGCAATGCGAGGCAGCGATGGAAATCTTCCGGGAGCAGGACGACGGCCATCTGGTGATGATGTCCTCGGTCAGCGCCACCCGGGGCTTCAAGGGCCCGGCCGCGATCTACGCCGCCACCAAGGCCGGCGTGGCCGTGCTCGCCGAAGGCATCCGCATGGACACGCTGGACACGCCGATCCGGGTCTCGACCATCCTGCCGGGCTACATCCTGACCGCGATCAACGCGGACCTGAAGAACGCACCGTTCCGTGTCGATCTGGACACCGGCTGCCGCGCCCTGGTCAAGACGATCAACCGCGAGCCGCACACCGCGTACGTCCCCACATGGCCCTGGACCGTGCTCAGCTGGGTGCTGCGCCGGCTGCCGGTCCGCCTGGCCGCGAAGATGTCCTGACCCGGCTAGCGGTTCTCGGCCTCCACGCAGGCCTCCGCGTCACAGGTCTTGAGCTGGTCCAGTGCGGATCTGAATGATTCGATCCGCTTCGCGACCGCCTTCGGTGGCTCCTCGTCGGCCAGCAGGTTTTGCCGCTGCCACGGGTCGTCGGTCAGGTCGTAGAACTCCTCGAAGTCAGTCTCCCACCCCTCGGGCTCGACGTTGCGCAGGTTCGAGTACCACTGCACGTACAACGCGTTCTCACCGGTCTCCGGATCGATGCGGCGGACCGCCTTGTACGCGGGATAGGCCATGTTGCGCAGAGCACCGAGCTCAAACCCGGCCCCCTTCTCCAGCAGCGCGACGACGGCGTCGGTCAGCTTGCCGAACCACTCCTTCTCGCGCGCCAGCTCCAGCACGGTCAGTTCGATGAAATGCTCCACCATGACCTGGCGGCGCCACGCCGGGGACTCGCCCTCCAGCCAGGGTTTCAGGCTGCGACCGTCCCAGCGATCCTTTTCGCGCTGAGGGCTGGCCCCGCCGTAGTCGGCCAGTGTGGGCGCCAGATCGTTGTTGAGCGCGATGGCCGGAACGCTTGGCGCCTCGGCCCCGCCGGGCGGGCGGACAACCAGCGGCACGCGAATGGATTCCTCGTAGGGCAGCAGCTTGGAATCCAGTCGGTGCTCCCCGTGGAAGTAGCCGTTATCGGATGTGAACACCACCAGCGTGCTGTCCCAGCGCCCCTGCGCCTTGAGCCTGTCCACGATCGCGCCGATCGCGTCGTCCACCGCGATCATGGAGGCCATGCGACTCTGGTGCTGGCGCTCCAGCGCCCGGAAATCGCCGCCTTCCTGCGTCAGTTGCTCCACGCGTTCGCGAATCGTGTCGGGCTTGCCGGTGTCGATCTCGTTGAAGGATGGCCGCTCGCGAAGAAATGCCAGTGAATCCGGCAGCTCGCGTTCGCAAAGCCCGCTGTCGGCGTCGGACTCGGTCCTGGCATCCTTGCCCAGCAGCGGCCGGATCAGGCATTCGTGCCGGGGCGCGGGGCGGATCCATTCCCGAAACGTCGCGCGAAAGCCGAGTGCCTCGGAGTCCCTGAAGCTGCGGGTTTCCACATGCGGCGCCACCGGCTTGAACGCCAGGTAGAACGGCTTGCCGGGCTCGGCGACATCGTCGAGAAAGCTCAGCGCCTGATCGCGCAGGGCATCGGTCTGATAGGGGCCGTCCTCACCGCTGTGGTCGATGATTCGCGTCTCGCCGTCGACCGTCACGTTCTGCTTCCAGCGGTAGACGTCGTAGGTATACGGGTCCAGCAGGCCGTACCAGGCATCGTAGCCGGGAGGCACGTGATCCGACCGGTTGAACATGCCGTATCCGTTGAGGTACTTGCCGATGTGCGCAGTGGTGTAGCCCGCCTCGTGCAGCAGCACCGGCAACGCGTGGGGCTCCCGGTTGTCCCCGCCGTAGTACCAGTACGCGACGCCCTTGCTCACGCCCAGAATGCCGTGGTTGTTGGCGTACTGACCGGTCAGGTAGGTGGCCCGAGACGGGCAGCAGACGGCGTCCGAGACAAAGCTGTTGGTGAACACCACGCCGTCATCCACCAGGTGCGTGCGGATGTTCGGCAGCCAGCCATCCTCCAGCATCAGATCGAACATCGGCTGGTCCAAGTCATCGACCTCCACCACCAGCAGATTGGGGCGAGACTCGGCCGCCGCCGGCTCCGGCGGCTTGGTCGCGGAGTCGCAGGCCGTCAGCAGCAGCGCTGCGCAGAGGACATTCCTGATGCTCATCGTGTGGCTCTCCATCACTGTTCCCGTCCCCGCAACGCAGCAGTGATGCGAATATCGGGCCGATCTTGAGACGGACTGCCGGACTCAGGTCAGGAGGTCGCCGTAGCGATCGACAATCTCCAGCGCCATGCCGCGTTCCTCGTTCGCCGCGATCACGTGATGCTCGAACGGCGGCAGAAAGGCCAGATGGTCGAGAATCTCGGCCCGGACGCTGGCGGCGTTCTCACCGATGCCGCCGGTGAAGATCAGCCCATCCATACCGCCGATCGAAACGGCCATGTAGCCGATGTGCTGGGCGGTGCGCAGCGCGAAGTAGCGCAGCGCGAACGCGGCATCCGGCGCGTTGCTGTCGAACAGCGTCTTCACGTCGTTGCTGATGCCGGACAGGCCCTTGAGGCCGGAACGGTTGTAGAGCAGGTCCTCGACGGCGTCGAGCGAGTAGCCGAGCTCGCGTTGCATGTAGAGCACCGCACCGGGATCGATCGCGCCGCTGCGCGTACCCATCGGCAGCCCGTCCAGGGCCGTCATGCCCATCGTCGTGTCGATGCTGCGCCCGCCCCGCATCGCGCACAGGCTGGCACCGTTGCCCAGATGGGCCGCCACGACCCGTCCCTCGGCCAGATGCGGGAAGTCGTCACGCAGGCGGCGGGCGATCCAGGCGTAGGACAGGCCGTGAAAGCCGTAACGCACCACGCCGCGCTCGCGCACGTCGGCCGGCAGGGCGTAGAGGTGATGAAGCGGGTCGTGACGGGCGTGAAAGGCGGTGTCGAAGCAACCGTACTGCGGCATATCCGGGTGCCGCTCTCCCAGGATGTCGACGGCCGCCAGGTTGTGCGCCTGGTGCAGCGGCGCCAGCGACGCCAGCCCGCGCAACTCGTCCATCACCGCTGCATCCAGTCTGACGGGATCGGCATGACGCTCGCCCCCATGCACGATCCGGTGGATCGCGGCGGACATGGCGGCGACCGTGAAACCCTCCGCCTCCAGCCAGGCGAGCACCGCGTCCACCGCCCCGGCGTGGTCCGCATCCGCCGCCAGCGGCACCGGCGCGGCATCCCCACCCGCCGTTGCCGCGGAGAAGACGGCATGACCACCGATGTCCATGATCTTGCCGCCGGCGAGCAATGGCAGCTCCGCCGCCAGGCCGAACAGCCGGAATTTCACGCTGGAGGACCCGGTGTTGAGCGTCAGCAGCGTTCGCATGGCGCTACTTGATGCGGCCATCGCGCCGCGCAGCGGCCAGCGCCATCGCCACACCGCAGGACAGCAACCGCGTGCGCAGCGAATCCGCGCGGCTGGTCAGGATGATCGGCACGCGCGCGCCAAGCACGATGCCGGCGGCGTCGGCATCGCCGAAGAAGATGAGCTGCTTGGCCAGCGCGTTGCCGGCCTCGATGTTCGGGACGACCAGGATGTCGGCATCGCCGGCCACGTCGGAGACGATGTGCTTGTCGCGCACGGCCTCGGCGTTGATCGCGTTGTCGAAGGCCAGCGGACCGTCCAGCTCGCCGCCGACGATCTGGCCGCGATCGGCCATCTTGCAAAGCGCCGCCGCGTCGACGGTCGATGGCATGCGCTCGGTCACGGTCTCCACGGCCGACAGCAGCGCCACCTTGGGCTTGCGCTCCGCGTCCGGGAACAGCACCTGCCACAGCTCGATGGCGTTCTGGCAGATGTCCGCCTTCTCGGCCAGATCGGGGGTGATGTTGATCGCCGCGTCCGTGATCATCAGCGGCTTGTGATAGGTCGGCACATTGATCAGGTAGACGTGCGAGATGCGCCGCTCGGTACGCAGCCCCGCCGCCTTGGGCACGACCGCCGCGAGCAGTTCGTCGGTGTGCAGCGCGCCCTTCATCAGCGCCTGTACCTCGCCGCAGGCCGCCAGCTCGGCCGCGCGCGCCGCGGCCGCATGGCTGTGCTCCGCATCG
>CALBOV010000326.1 GCA_937896565.1 uncultured Salinisphaerales bacterium | reverse complement strand
TCGACGTTCAGGCCGAATTGCAGCGTGTCGGCATGAGTTCGCTGGAGGACCTGCTGCGCCAGCAGCGCGACCTGCTGGATGCCCAGTCGCGTCATGCCGGCGCCAGGGCGCAGGCGGTCGCCGCATGGTCCGCGGCGCAGGCCTTGATGGGCACCGACCCGGCCGATTACGTGACCGAAATCAGTCGCTGAGATTCGCCCCGCCGTCGTCCGCACCGGTTTCAGATTCCACTGAACGACTGCATGCCGGATCGGGTCCAACAGACAGGCGGGCCACGTTCACTGACATCAACCCTTAACCATCAGGAGCACAACGACATGACAACAATCGATATCGGCATCGATGCCGAAAGCAGAGAGAAGGTGGCGGAAGGCCTGAAGCGTCTGCTGGCGGATTCCTACACGCTTTATCTGCAGACGCACAACTTTCACTGGAACGTCACCGGCCCGCAGTTCCGTGAACTGCATCTGATGTTCGAGGAGCACTACACCGAACTGGCCGACGCGGTGGATGACATCGCCGAGCGCATCCGCACGCTGGGTGTGGCCGCACCCGGCACGTACAAGGAGTTTTCGCGATTGAGCTCCATCGACGAGGTCGAGGGCGTACCCGGTTCCGAGGAGATGGTCGATCTGCTGACCAAGGGTCACGAGCAGGTCGTCAAAACCTGTCGGGAAGTGCTCAAGCTGGCGCAGGATGCCGACGACGAGTCCACGACCGCACTGGTGTCCGACCGCATGCGTATTCACGAGAAGACCTCGTGGATGCTGAGAGCGCTGCGCCGCTAGAGTGTCGTGACAGGACGCTGACGTCCTGAACGGGGTCGGATGGGAGCTGCCCTGGCGGTATGCTCTCTCCGATCCCTGACCCGTCCGGCGTGTCAGGGCCGCAGACACCGACGGACAGATTGGCAATGAGGATTCGGGCGGCCGAAAAACTGGGCTGGATGACGCGAGGCTATCTGCTGGCCTTGATCATCATTGCCTGTCTGGCGACGGGACAGATGGTCGTGAAGCGGCTATCGCTTCGCGCCGCGGCTTCCAGCGCCACGGTGGTCAACATCAGCGGTCGGCAACGCATGCTGAGTCAGCGCATCGCGCTGTACGTCAGTCGGTATCGCAATGAACTGGCGCTGGGTGAAGCAGGGCCGCCGGAGACGCGGGATGAACTGCGAAAGGCGACGGCGGAATTTCTGAACAGTCATGAGGACCTGACGACAGGGAGCCCCGGTCGAGGTGTTCCGGCGCCAAGGCGCGACAATGTCCTGGATGCCTATTTCTCCGGTGAGCCGTCGCTGGATCGGATGGTCCGGGAGTATGTCAATCAGGCGCATCTGGTGCTGGCCGCGAGTACGGTCGCTGAAACCGCGCAGTTGAGCATTTTCGGCGATCTACCGACCGAATTGCTGGGCCGGCTCGATCAGGTCGTCGGCATTTACGAACACAACGCACGTGAGGACGTGGCACGAATCGACCGTCTTCAGGTCTGGTTCTGGCTGCTGACCTTGCTCACCCTGGTACTCGAAGGCCTGCTCATCTTTCGGCCGATCGTGCGGCGAACGCATACCGCCATTCAGGCCAGGGAATTGGAACGGACGCGACTCGCTGACGCCAACGCGGAACTGAAGGAGTTCGCCTATCGCACGTCGCATGATCTGGTGGCGCCGCTGACGTCGATCCAGGGCGTTGTTCACGCCGCGCGCCTGCTTCTGGATCGTGGGGATGACGAAGGAGTCCGGCGGGCGCTGGCGCTGATCGAGGACAGCGCGGCGCGCGCGCGCATACTCATCCGTGATATCAAGATGGTGACCGTGTCGGATGTCGACATGGCGCTGGCCCGGATGGACGAGATTCGGGCGATCGTGGAAGAGGTTCGCGACGACCTGCTTGCTCAGGCACGATCATGCGATGTGGTCATTGACACGGGCCTGGTGGATGCTGGTCGCGTCGAGGTTTCGGCGACCGCTGTCCGCAAGATGGTTCACAATCTGCTGGCGAACGCCATTGCGTATGCCGATCCATCGTCGGATGGTGTTCAGGTCAGGGTGACATTGACCAAGGATTCAACGAGCTTGCGGATAGCGGTGGAAGACAACGGAGTTGGAATCGAACCTCAACGTCGGGATCGCCTGTTCCAGATGTTCGAGCGATTTCGCCCCGATCTCGGCAACGGATCTGGCCTCGGCTTGTATCTGGTCAGGAAGCTGGCCCAACGGCACGGTGGCGATGTTCGCTACGAGCCGCTGCCACGCGGCAGTCGGTTTACCGTGATTCTTCCCGCTGCTCGGAGCATTCCCCGATGAAGTCGCTGCGATACATGCTTGTCGAGGATCAACCCGCCGACCAGTTCTACACCAAGGTTCTGATCGAGAGTCATCAGCCGGACTGCAGTCTCACCGTTGCCGACGATGGTGAGCGCGCTCTGGAGATACTCGAGCAGCAGAACGTGGTCATCGAGGGCGAAACCCCTGGCCCGGACGTGATTCTTCTGGACATCAACATGCCGCGCATGGACGGTTTCGAGTTTCTGGAAGAATTCACGAGCAGGGTGCAGCGGGGTGAGCTGCGCCAGCGGCCGGTCATCATCATGCTGACGAGCTCCGACGACGTCAGTGACCGCACGCGCGCGAGCCGATTCAGTTGCGTCAAGGGGTACCTGACCAAGCCCATCGATCTCAAACGGCTGGATGGCACATTGACGACGGTTCTTGCCGAACGGGATGGCGACGACGGCTGATGGCGTTTTGGCCGCTTCGCCGATGGTCGGGCAAGCAGATGATCGTCACGGCGATCGCCGCCGGGGTTGTGGGCACCGCGCCGGCATCGACGGTCTACATTTGCCGGGATAAGGATGGACACCAGTCGATTCAGGATCGACCCTGCACCCCACATGCGGCATCTCGGATCGTGGAGGTTGAACAGCGCGCTTTGGGGCGCGTCGAATCCGGTCATTCCGGTAGAGCCACGTCGGGTGCGGCGCCGAAACAACGTGAGATTGATCGAGGCTGGACTGGCCGCGAAGCCTCCCGCTGTCGGCAGTACCAGGAAGGCAAGCTTCAGGTGCACGCCCGGATGCGGGCAGGTTATTCGATTTCGGAAGGCGAGCGGCTACGGGCAGGTCTGGACAAGTTGAACGGCTTGCTTACGACCCACTGCGGGAAGATTCCTCAGCAATACTGGATTCAGGGCAATGCCAGTGACGATCCACCCGCGTAGACAACGGTTGACGCGTCTACTTGCCTGATGAATTCAGGCTGTCGGAATTTTCATTCAGCCATTCGACGAGCGCCGAACGGCGATTGATGCCGAGCTTGTCGTACACCTTGTAGAGATGCGTGGATGCGGTGGATGGCGCCATGTCCAGTCGGCGTGAAACTTCCTTGAAGGTCATGCCGGATGCAATCAGGCGTGCGACCTCCAGTTCCCGCGGTGACAGATTGGGCAGCCGACGATCAGGGCGTGCGCGCAGTCGGATGTAGGGCGTACCGGGCTCCACATAGAAGAACAGGCCTTTCCAGGTCATGCCGTGGCGCAAGGTTGCCGGCGACTGATCGATTGGCATCGGAAGCGTTTGCGCATCCCAGTCGGGTTGGCTGCGTCGCAGCAGCGTCACGAAACGCTCGTTGGCGTGCAGCACGTGTCCCTCCGCGTCTACCGTGGCGTGCCCCAGTTCGTCGTCACCGTCGCTGCGGGCGTCCGCCACATACATTTCATGCTCGTCGTGGAGCTCGGTTGCGGTTTGCAGTGTGGAGCACATGGCGAGAGCGATCTTACTCGGCAGAGTTTTGGCGTTAGGCAGCAGATGCAGTGTGAAGCGATGTTTCCGAAGCGATTCGCCAAAGCCCACTTCCTGCGAAGTTACGCGGTCACCGGCCATCCCGCTCTGGTCACGCTCCCACGAACAAATCGTGGTCCATTCATCATCGCCCATGGCGACATCCCAACGAACCGCCGCAAGGCCATATTCCTCGGAAAAAACTGCGGCGACCTCGTCAAAAACCGTGGTCTTCCCGTTGCGCACCGCCAGTTGCAGCGCATTGCGCTGGCAGTTGAAAAAACGTCTCCATATGCGCTCCATCGACAAACTATCCGTAGTGCTTTCTTTGCCTCGTAATTCTTACGACCGTAGTTCTTACGATCATATACATTACGATAGGCGAGTCCCGATCGAAATGCTGTGATGTGGTCGACTAACCTCCAAGAGGTGCGACCATGCGCATCCTATTTTTTGCAATTTCGGCTCTTCTGGCTAGCACGGTTGCCAAGGCGGGCCCTGTAGGAAATCTCCTTGGTGCGCTGTCGGGAAATGATTCCGTCTCCACCACGCAGCAGTCTGCAGGCGGCGCCATTCCGCTGCTTGGGGCGACGCTGGCCTCACTGCGCGGCACCACCACGAATCTGGGCACGGGACTCGCCGGATTTTCAGCGAATGCCGGCTCCGCGCCGCTGCCGGGCCTGGGGGCGGCCGACGGTCCGTCGGACGGGTTCCTCGACATCACCGTGTTCGAGACTGGTCCCGATGGCTCCGGGTATCCGGTGCTGCTGGAACTGGGCGAGGCGGTGATCGACCAACCTTTGGCTGATCTGTTGCTGGGGCAGTTCCTGGGACTTGGTGACCAGAACAACAGGCTGGACGTGGCGGTGCTGGGCGGCAATGAAGTCGGCAACACCGGCGACGACGGTCTGCTGGGCACGGCCGTGCTGTCCGGTGCCGATGTGGGCAACGGTGGTCTGCTGGGCATTGGCATTCTGAACGAGGACGGCACCGGCACCGGTGGCCTGCTCGGGCTGGCCGTGCTGAGCGGCAACTACGCCGGGGAGGGTGGAGCGCTGGGTGTCGGCATCCTCAACGAGAACAGTTCCGGCAACGGTGATCAGCTCGCCGTGGGCGTGCTGTCCGGCACCGATTCCGGTCAGTCTGCCGAAGGTCTCGGCATCGGTTTGCTGAACGACGGTGATGCACTGCACATCATGTACGGCGGTGACACCGTGCTGACGCTGGACGCGGTCGGCTCGCAGCTCGCGAGCCTGTTGCCGATCGGGGAGGTCTACGACGGCATCTGGATCGGCACCGGCGAGGACGTCACCAGCGCCAACGGTCTGCTGAACGTCGGCGTGCTGGCGGGTGACAACGCGGGTTCCGGTGGTCTGATTGGCGTCGCGGTGCTGTCCGGTGACGATTCCGCACAGGGCAGCCTGATTGGCCTGGGCGTGCTCAACGGCGACGACAGCGGCCACGGAGACGGTCTCGGTGTCGCGGTGCTGTCCGGTGATCACAGCGGCGACGGCACGCTCGGTGCCGGCGTGCTCAACGGCAACAACTCCGGTAACGGTGATCTGATCGGCGCGGGTGTACTGAACGGCGATGACAGCGGCAATGGCGGTCTGATTGGTGCCGGCGTGCTCAACGGTGAGGATTCGGGCAATGGCGGTCAGATCGGTGTCGCGGTGCTTGGTGGCGACGACAGCGGTAACGGCGGAACCCTTGGTGCCGGTGTGCTCAACGGTGACGGTTCCGGTAACAGCGGCGTCATCGGTGCAGGCGTGCTCAACGGCGATGATTCCGGTAGTGGTGGTTCGCTCGGTCTCGGGCTGATCAACGACACCGATGCTGTGCCGGATGACGGCAACGGCGGTGATGGCAACGGCGATTCCATCATCGACGTCGCGACCAATCCCGACGAGGGGTCCACCGGCGCGGACAGCGAAGTTCGTGAATCCGGTGCCGAACTGCTCTGTGGTGTCGCCGAAGAGCTTACTACTCGCGCAGACCTGAATTGCGGCGAGTCAGTCGACACCAATGTCTGAGGGTGCAGGTTGACAGCAGACTGATGCACGAGGTGGATGAAATCGATATCGCGGACGGTATCAGCGCCCGCCTCGAATACCTTTGTTGCCTGACCGAGGCGCTGAGGGAGAGGGTCGGTGTTGATGGAGCGGCGGGCACGGCCGTGG
>CALBOV010000325.1 GCA_937896565.1 uncultured Salinisphaerales bacterium | reverse complement strand
CCTCGGCCCAGAACGAATGACGGAACGGACCCTGCAACCGCGAGTTGGTCATGTTCGCGATCAACAGATGCGGTATCGCGTAGGCGGCGATCATCAACGCCTGCGCCTGAATGATCTTGGCGTCGAACAACAGGTAGGACAGCGGTGCCGACAGGAACACGATCCGTGGCAACCCGTAGAAGAAGTGCAGCATCGCGTTCGCGTAGCAGAGACGCTGCCCGAACCGCAGTCCGCGCTTGAACAAGGGATTGTCCAGACGGAAGATCTGCGCCATGCCTCGAGCCCAGCGAATCCGCTGACCGATGTGGGCGGACAGCGATTCGGTGGCCAGGCCGGCCGCCTGCGCGACATTGATGTAGGCCGAGCGCCAGCCGCGGCGATGCATCTTGAGCGCCGTGTGCGCGTCTTCGGTCACGGTCTCCACCGCGACGCCACCGACCTCCTCCAGCGCTTCCCGGCGCAGCACCGCGCAGGAGCCACAGAAGAACGTGGCATCCCAGAAATCGTTGCCGTCCTGCAACAGACCGTAGAACAGCTCGCCCTCGTTCGGCACCTGCTTGAAGGTGCCGAGATTGCGCTCGAACGGGTCCGGGGAGAAGAAATGGTGAGGCAGCTGCACCAGCGCCATCTTCGGATCCTTCAGGAACCAGCCAACGGCGACCTGGAGGAAGGAGCGGGTCGGAATATGGTCGCAGTCGAAGATCGTGACGAGTTCACCGGACGTCTTCGTCATCGCCTTGTTGATGTTGCCCGCCTTGGCGTGCGTGGATTCCTTGCGCGGCAGATGCACCGCCCCGACCTGCTCGCAGAACTCGCCGAACTCGTCGCGGCAACCGTCGTCGAGCACGTAGACCTTGATCTTGTCCTCGGGCCAGTCAATCTGCAGCGCGGCAAGCACCGTCGGGCGCACGACCTCCATCGGCTCGTTGTAGGTCGGAACGAAGACATCGACCGTCGGCCACAGGTCGGTGTCCTCCGGCAGCGGATACGGCCTGCGATGCAGCGGCCACAGCACCTGGAAGTACCCGAGAATCAACACCAGCACCGCGTAGAACTCGGCCAGGATCAGGCCGATCGCGAAGAACAGGTCGACGTAGGTGACCCCAGGCGCCCCGACCCCGATCGTCTCGGTCACCCGCCAGTAGAAGTAGCGGAACGAGGTGAGCAGCGAGATCATCATCATGGTGATGGAGATCAGGTGCCCCTCGTAACGACGCAGCCAGGAACACAGCGCAAACGATCCGATGGCGAACAGCGCCTGCCAGGCCAGACCGACCGGCGTCGTGATGATCAACCAGCAAGGCCCCGCGGCGATGATCACCGCCACGAGCAGCGACAGCTTGGACTCCCAGACACCCAGATTCGCCAGGCGATCCATGTAGCGCATGAAACCGCCGGTCCGGCGCCAATCCGCCTCCGGGGTCAGTGACGGTTGCGCAACGCCTGGCGACGGTCGATTCATCGTAGTGTCTTCTCCACCCAGGCGGCCAGCTCATCAAAATCGGTCGCGGCACGCCCGTTCGGTTCGTAGGCGAGTACCGTCTGTTGCGCCGCGAGCGCCTCCTCGGCCGCCGCATCGAACCGGACCGCCACCGGCACGAGACGATTGCCCAGACGCTGACTCAGCATGGCCTGCACATCGCGGCAAAGCACCCGACCCTCGTTCATCCGGTTGACCAGGAAGAACAATCCCCGGAACTGGTCACAGGCCTTGCCGGCATAGGTCTCGATCGTCCGTTCGACCGTCGGCACCGTGATGAACGATGCGGCGTCGGGCAGCACGACCACGAGAACGAGATCCGCCAGCTCCACGGCGGCACGCTGGAATTCAGACGGGCCCGGAGGCGTATCGAACACGGTGTAGTCGACACCCTTCGCATCCACGGTGGAGAGCCCCTCGGCCAGCCAGGCCTGACCGTCGACCACCGCGTGTTCAAAGCGATCCCGGTGAGTTTCGGACAGAAATCCGTACGGCAGGAAGCTGAGATTCTCGATGCCGTCGCGGGTTCCGTTCTTCCATGGATCGCCGCGCAACGTGGCCGAGGCCAGCCCCTCGGGATTCACGGGATCGGCGGACAGATGAAACTGCAATGCATTCTGGGCATCCAGGTCCACCGCGCACACGCGACGCCCCAGCGCCACCAGCGCCTCCGCCAGATTCGCGGTCACGGTCGTCTTGCCGACACCGCCCTTGGGCGAGACGATGGCGATGCGCTTGGGCCGTTTGCTCGACTTCCCCAGCATGTTCCCCTGATGTCCTTGTTTCGGTGGCGGTTCGGGTATCGGTGTCGTCGCGTCAGTCGACTCGTGACTTTTCAAGACGCCCAAAAACTGAAGGCAGACTCTGATCCAGGTGATTCTCCGCCACCATGGGCGCTTCTCTGCGTTCATAGTGTAGTTTCAGCTTGGCTCCCTCCGGCCTGCGCTGCACCGGAGGCTGGCCCAGCCGCCCCATCAGCTTGGCAATGGCTCCACTGGTCGGGCGCGCGGGGCGCCCACCCTCCTGTTGGGTTACGGCATCAGCGGGCGCTTCGGACGATGCGTTCACGGTCGTACCTCCGGCTTCTGAGCGTTCTTCCTTGATGACCTCAGCCTGACCCGTCGGCTCGGGCGTCGCGGCCTGCGTCAGTTCGGGTTCGACGGGCTCCGGCGATTCCGGTTCCGGCGGGGCATGGCGGACGTCTTCGTCGACCACGTCGGCGACCGGCTCCTGTCGAACATCATCCTCCGAGATCATCCGCCGTGCCGACTGGGCCACGCGCTCGGTGCCTCGCACCAGAGCGGCCAGGCTGCCAGCCCGGCGCAGGCGCGGCGAATCCTGCTCCAGATCGATGCTGTCTTCCGGCGCGTGGCTCCACTCGCCCAGTTCCACCGGCTCGTCAGGAATGTCGGCAACGGGAAATTTCTGTGCACCCAGCGAAGCCAGCAGCGACCACCGATCGGGCATCGCTTCGATCAGCGCGAGTTCGTCGACCTCGGGTTCGTCCGTCTGCGCAACCACCGGTTCCGGCGTCTCGTCGACGGGCTCCGGTTCCGTGCCAGCGTCATCAACAAACTCGGGCTCCGTAACCGGTTCGGCCTCAGGCTCCGGCTCGATCTCGGACTCGGCTTCCGGTTCGGGCTCCGACGATGCGGACGCCGCCCGCAACGCGTCGAGTTCGGCCTGTTCCTTTGCGTTGTTGTTGTGCTGAACGCGTGGCGGTGGCGGATAGTCTTCGGGGTCGATCACCGGCCCGTCGGATTCGGGCATCTTGCGGGCCTTGGGCCTGGATGCGCCTTTCGGCTTGACGGCGTCGGGGCCCGGACCATCGCCCTCGCCCTTGATGTCGCGATAAGTCGACGGATCGAGGCCAAGGTGAGCAAACAGCTGCTTGACGTCCTCGCCTTTGTTACTCATGAGCCGATCTCTGCATCAATCAACAGATCAGCCGAACAGCGAGCGATGCGCCAGACGGAAGCGATAACTGTCGACGTCTCCCTCATCAATTTCGATTTGCCGGAGTACCAGATCGTCACCGGCGCCGAACGTCTCGAACCAGCGGCTATAGATGCCTTCCAGTAGCGCGCCGGCCCAGGTCACACCATGCTCGCCGAATGCGGCGCGAAACGGCGCGCAGTCATGCACGACTTCCAGGCTGGTCTGCACGTCCTTGAAACGCACCAGCCCCCAGTTCCAGTCAGACCAGATGGCATTGGCCGCATGTTCCATGTCTTCGAGCGTCTCGGCCTCGACCGGCGTGACGGCCGCGCCCATCCGGCGACCCAGCACATACATGAAGGACTGGATCTCCTCATCCGACATCTGTTCGGCGAGTTCCTCGGCGAGCGCAGACAAGAATGCACGCCACTGGCGCCCGCACTGCTGTTCCGCGAAATAAGCCAACTGACTGCCGAAACCATTCGACATGCGAATCCCCAAGCACAACGGAAGGAAAATTTACCCTACGTTTATATCACACACATCCCGTGAACGAACGGTAAATCCGAATCGAACAAGGTCACGCAGTGCTATGATTTAGCGTGAATTTAGTGGTCTGGAGATGCGGTCTTGGCGAAGCGTGGCACTCACTACGACGTGTTGGTGATCGGGAGCGGCCCGGGGGGCGAAGGCGCGTCGATGATGGCGGCCAAGAATCGGAAATCGGTCGCCGCCGTCGAACGCTACATCGATGTCGGCGGCGGTTGCACGCACTGGGGCACGATCCCCAGCAAGGCGCTGCGCCACGCCGCACGGCGCTATTCGGAGATACGCAGAGAGCCGCTTTATCAGCAGTTTCGCAAGGATTTGCACCTCACCTACCCCGAAATTCTGCGCAATGCAGACAGCGTCGTCAGCCGGCAGGTGGCGTTGCGGCGCGGCTACTACGAGCGCAACCACGTCCCGCTGATCGAGGGGACGGCGCGGTTCATCGACCCCAACACGATCGAGGTGACCGCATCCGGCTCGCCAACCCAGCGGCTCACCGCCGACTCGATCGTGCTGGCGCCGGGGTCGCGCCCCTATCGGCCACCGGAGATCGATTTTTCGCACCCGCGCATCCACGACAGCGACACGATTCTGGAATGCGACGAGCATCCGCGTTCGATAACGATCTATGGCGCGGGCGTCATCGGCTCCGAGTACGCCTCGATCTTCAGCCATCTGGGCATTCGGGTGAATCTGGTCAATACGCAGTCGCGGCTGCTCTCCTACATGGACGACGAGATCACCGAGGCGCTGTCCTATCACCTGCGGGATCGCGGCGTGACGATCCGGCACAACGAGCGGATGGCTCGCGTCGAGCCGCGTGACCACGACGTGGTCCTGCACCTCGAATCCGGTCGCCGCATCAAGTCCGACTATCTGCTGTGGGCAAATGGCCGCACCGGCAACACCGACTCACTGAATCTGGAGGCCGCCGGGCTGGAGGCGGATGGCCGTGGCCAGCTCAAGGTCAATGAGCACTACCAGACCGACGTGCCGTCGATCTACGCGGTGGGAGACGTGGTCGGCTTTCCCGCACTGGCCTCCAGCGCCTACGATCAGGGCCGGTTCGCCGCGGGGCATATCGTCTCCGGCGCGGCCCATTCGCTGCGATTCGACCTGATGCCCACCGGCATCTACACGATTCCCGAAATCAGCTCCGTGGGTCGCACCGAGCGCGAACTGGCGGAGCAAGGCGTGCCCTACGAAATCGGCCACGCCTTCTTCAAGCACCTGGCTCGCGCGCAAATGGTCGGCGAAACCGTGGGCATGCTGAAGCTGATCTTTCATGTGGACACGCAGGAAATTCTGGGTATCCACTGCTTCGGGGAAGCGGCGTCGGAGATTGTTCACATCGGGCAGGCCGTCATGGCCCGTGGCGGCGAACGCCAGCTGCAGTACTTCATCGACACGACGTTCAACTACCCGACCATGGCGGAGGCCTATCGCGTCGCCGCGCTCAACGGGATGAATCGCCTGGTCTGACCTGGAAAGCTCCAGGGCTCCTCGCCCAGCGGCCACAAAAAAGCCCCGGACCAGCCGGGGCTTTTTTCATGCGGCAAGCCTATTCGGCGATGACGCGCAGTTCGACACGACGGTTGAGCTCGCGTCCTTCCTCGGTTTCGTTGCTGGCAACCGGTTCGAATTCACCGTAGCCACGCGCCGTCAGCCGGGAGGCCTGAATGCCCTGTGCAACCAGATAGTCGACCACGGCCTGGGCACGATCCTGCGACAGCTTCTGGTTGTACTCCGCGGCGCCGCGAGAATCGGTGTGTCCCGCCACTTCGACCAGGGCCGCACGCTGCGTCTTCATGGTCTCGGCCTGACGGTTCAGCACGATTTCCGCATTGGCGGTCAGCGTCGCAGACCCGGTTTCGAAGGTCACGCCATGCAGCACGATGACCTCGGGAACCTCGCAACCCTGCTCGTCCACCTCGGCACCCGGCGCGCTGTCGGGGCAGCGATCAAAGGTGTCGGTGACGCCGTCACCATCGCTGTCCTTGGCCTTCGCCAACGGGCAGCCACTGGCGTTGACGACCGTACCCAGCGGAGTGCCGGGGCAGTTGTCCTTCTGATCGATCACGCCGTCCTGATCGGTATCCACGACACAGTCGGTACGACCGGTCTGGGGGTCGATCACGGTCAGGTCGCATTCCTCCTTGACCGGCTCCGCCGCGCTGGGCGCGCCGTAGTGCCAGGACAGCGGAATCTGCACGCCGAGGTTGATGCGCAGGTCGTTGACCATGTTCTCGTCGTCGTAGTGCTCGCTGTTGAACTGGGCCATGTAACGCGCCTCGGCCCGCAGCGCGATGCCGTTGAGCACGGGCACCAGCACACCACCGCCAGCGTTCACCGCCGGGTGGAAGTCGTTGTTGCCGAGAATGTCATCTTCCGACATGCCCAGACCGGCAAGCAGGAACGGCTTGACCGGCAGGCTGCCGACCAGACCCGTCAGGTCGTAGACGTAGTCCACGAACAAGCCTGCCTGGTAGTCGTCCTCGCCATCCAGGTCACGCTCCATGGCGTTGCTGTAGAGGCTGATTTCCAGCGCGCTGCTGTCGTAGGGCAGCGGGAAACCCAGACGAACCCGACCGCCCAGGCCATCATCATTCTCGCGGATCGAATCCACGGCAACGAACTCGGCGCCGATGCCAATGTACGGGATGTCAAACCCATCCGTATTCACGGCCGCAGCCGGGCCCGAGGCGAAGGTGACGGCAAGTGCCGACACCGAGAGCAAACGTTTCATGGAGTCTTCCTTGATGACAGAGATTCTTGATGACCGGATCATCGGTACCCTTGGTCCCCGGGGTAACCGCCGATCGATCCGACATTAATAAGCGGAATAGCTTGCGGCATCAAGGTTTCACTTGAGTGAAACCAGCCTGTCGCATGACATCGACGCTCCGCGCGACCAGCGCGGGTCCGGCATAGATAAACCCGGTATAGATTTGCACGAGGTCGGCACCGGCCCGAAGCTTCTCGACGGCATGCTCCGGTCGCATCACGCCGCCCACCCCGATCAGCGCGCAGGCCGAGCCGAGATGCTCGCGCAGCAGTCGCAGCAATCGCGTCGACGGTTCCCTGACCGGGTCGCCGCTAAGCCCCCCCGCCTCGCCCGCGTAACGATGCCCCGCGACCGCGTCGCGGTGTATCGTCGTGTTCGTCGCAATCAGGGCTTCGAATCCCACGTTGACGACCGCATCGCCCAGGGTCCGCACCTCGTCCGGCTCGAGATCCGGAGCAATCTTGATGGCAACCGGCACTCGTCGGCCATGTTGCTGGGCGAGCATCTCGCGACAGTCCGCCAGCCCACGCAACAGGGCATCACGTGCCTGGCCGGCCTGCAGATCCCGCAACCCGACGGTGTTCGGCGACGAGATATTGACCGTCAGGTAATCGGCCAGCTCATAGGCCCGCTGCATGCCTTCGCGATAGTCATCCAGCGCGTGCTCGGCCGGCGTGACCGCATTCTTGCCCAGGTTGATGCCCAGTCTGGCGCCCCCCCGGTCCGAGCCGCGGATGTTGTCGAGGACCACGTCCAGCCCCGCATTGTTGAACCCGAGCCGGTTGATGATCGCGCCATGCTCAGGCAGCCGGAACATGCGCGGACGAGGATTGCCGGGCTGCGGTTTCGGCGTCACGGTGCCGATCTCGATCAACCCGAACCCCAGCCGCGTCCAGGCATCGATGCATTCGGCATTCTTGTCCAGTCCGGCGGCGAGACCGAGCCGGTTCCTGAATCGCAGCCCCATCACCTCCACCGGGTCTTCTCCGGCTTCCGGGAATGCCGAAAGCAGCCACGGCGCCCGTCGCAGCGCGCCCAGGGTGAAACGATGGGCGGACTCAGCATCCATGGCGAACAGCGCGGGACGTGCGAGTTGATACATCAATGCGATACAAGGCTGCGGGGGCGGCCGGAGCATAGACCCCAGACCCATCGACGCCAAGCGGGTTTCGACGTCGGGGCGGTGGCACCGCCTGCGATCCCGCGGGGGCGACGGGCGCCGCGAGCCAAATTGACTCGTCTTCCAGCCTTGGGCAAAGTCCCGCTCCAGACATCAAGCAAGTTGGACACCGGGGAATATATGCTGCGCGCAGGTACCTTGATCATGTTCTTGCTCGTCGCTGGTGTGACGTTCGGCACCATGCTGACGCTGGACACATTGATCGACCGATCGACTCCGGAGCGGGACAGTACCGGCGTCAACGCCGACGCTGTCTTCGGGGCCACCGAACCTGCAAAACTGACGCCGCGGGCCGATCAAGCACGCCAGATGTCATCGCGAGAGGCCGAGATCCGGCGAATCGCGCGGCAGGTCGCGGAGGCAACCGCAGCCCGGGTCGCGATCGAAACCGCCGAGCAGGAAGTGGCCTCGCAGCTCTGAGCGCCCATCACCGATTCACTCGCCGCGTCCGCGCGGCATCGATTTGCCGGTACGCACCGGCCACCCACCGAGTTTGCTCATGACCCTGCGCCACCGCATGCGCGGCGGTGCGATCGGCGTTGTTCTCACGCTGCTCGCCCTCACCGCAGTCGCCGTTGTCGTTTTCTTCGCCGTTGACCGGTTTCTGCTGGATTCGGCCAACCTGAAACGCATGACCGGCCAGTCCACATCGCTGTTCGCCACGGCGCGGGATGAGGGCGACATCAGCGCCGCCGAGGCAACGCGCATCGGCCGCGAGGAAGCCGAACGGGTTGCCGCGCGCATCGCCTCGCAGGCGGCCAGGCAGGCGGCTCGCGACACCATTGTCGAGCGGACCGACGGACAAGCCTCGACCCCGCCTCCGGACCTGCCCGCCGAACCCGACATCAACACGCTTTCAGGCCCGCAGCAGATTGCGGCCCGAGAAGCGAGGCGTGTCGCGCAGCGCATCGCGGACCGGATCGCCCGCGATGTGGCGACGGACGAACTGATGGCCTATGTCGACTCCGTGACCGACTTCTCGGCGGCATCGACCGAACCCGCGGAGCAGCAGCCAGTCTCGCAGCCGGAGCCGATCGCCGAAGACACCGAACAGACGGAAGACACCACACTGGTCACGGCCGAATCCGAGGCTAGGCAGACCGCCGCTCCGGCGGCAGCGGCAACCTCGGACGCCAACGCCACGTCCCCCGCCCGCTCCACCGGAACCGCTCCGAAACCGATTCGCCCCGCGCAACAGGCTCCCGCGCCGGTGCGCACGGCGCCCAAGCCTTCCGCGCTGGATCTCAAGCCCTGGTGGCCGACCGCGGGGAATGTCCCGGAAAACGCCCTGAGTCTGCGCTTCGCCGGCGAGGCGCAAGGCGAGGCGCATGGCGTTGCCCTGCTCTTCACCGAGGCACCGGCATCGCTGGATGCGGTCGCCAGCCACGTCCGGGTGCTCAACGACGCCGGCAACACCGTCCGGGTCACCTGGAGCAGCGGCCGCAACCCGGCGCTGGTCCAGACCGATCCGCTGCCGGTCGGCCGCTATGTGGTCATCATCGCGGACGATCTGACGTCACGGTCCGGCAAGACCATGGTCCGAAAACTCGAAGGTCCGGTTTTCGTCGCGGCGGACTAGCCGGCCTAGTCGCCGTAGATGTCCTTGTTGAACTCGATCACCCGGGCCGGCGGCAAGGTGAGATACGGCGTGTCGGAATCCTTGGCCACACGATAGCTGCGGACGGGCTCATCGAGCTCACGCAGTGGCATGCCGTGGTAGCCGGTAGACGGATCACCGAAGAAACCCTCGTCGGGGTCTCCGTAGTACTCGACGCCATCGAATCGTGCGTCCTTGCGCGCTTCGGCTGGCTGGCCGAATACCGCGATGCAGCTGATCAGCATGAGTCCGGACAGGATTCGCACGGCAGGCTCCTCTGGAGTGACGACGGGATCATTATAGCGCCGTACAGGCCCGGACCAGTTCGCAACAAGCGTCCGTGGGCGGTAGAGTCGTTGGGACCATGTCCATGAGATACCCGGTTCGAATCCCCGCGCGGCGGAACGAGCGGATGGTGGCGGGCTCTCATCGACACTCCCTTGATGACTGCCAGAAGGACTCTGTCGATGCTCAAGAATCAGGTGCAACTTATCGCCTACCCCAACCGCATGGGCGACAATCTTCGCGACCTTTTCGACATTCTTGAACAACACTTCGCCAAGGCCGTCGGCGGCGTGCACATCCTGCCGATCTATCCGTCCAACGCCGATGGCGGCTTCTCGCCCCTGACCCACAAGGAGGTCGACCCCGCCTACGGCACCTGGGAGGATGTCGAACGCATTTCGGAGAAATACGATCTCTGCCTCGACCTGACCCTGAACCACATCTCGGACGAATCCGTCGAGTTCAAGGATTTCATCGAGAAGGGCTACAAGTCCGAATATGCGGACCTGTTCGTCCACATCCACGAGATGGGCGAGATCACGCCGGATGACATGGCGAAGATCCATATCCGAAAGGAGAAGGAACCGTTCCGCGACGTCGAATTCGCCGACGGGTCCACCGGACAGGTCTGGTGCACCTTCACCGAACATCAGATCGATCTGAACTACAAGAGCGAGAAGACCTACGCGCTGATGGAGGAGTACATCGAGTTCCTCACGTCGCGCGGCGTCAAGCTGTTCCGTCTGGACGCCTTCGGCTACACGACCAAGATTCTCGGCACCAGCTGCTTTCTGGTCGAACCCCGCGTCTACGAAATCCTCGAGTGGATCAACAACCTGGCCCGCGAGTACAACGCCGAGGTGCTGCCCGAGGTCCACGACCACTCCAGCTATCAGTTCGCCATCGCCAACCGCGGCATGTGGGCCTACGGATTCGCCCTGCCCCCGCTGCTGCTCTACACGCTGCTGGACAACAACACCGAATACCTCAAGAACTGGCTGCGCGTCTGCCCCCGCAACCAGTGCACGGTGCTGGATACCCACGACGGCATCTGCATTCCCGACGTCGAGGGCATTCTCCCCAAGGAGAAGATCCAGGCGATGGTCGACAACGTGCAGGACCGTTCGGCCGATCCGATCCTGCGCCGGTCCGCGGCCAACGTGCACAGCGTCGGCGCGATCTACCAGCTCACCTGTACGTTCTACGACGCGCTCAAGCAGAACGACGACGCCTACATCTGCGCCCGCGCGATCCAGTTCTTCACGCCCGGCATCCCGCAGGTCTACTACGTCGGCCTGCTGGCGGGCATCAACGACGACATGCTGATGCGCCGCAGCGGCGAGCTTCGCGACATCAACCGCAAGTTCTACACCCACGACGAGGTCGAGGAAGCCGTTCACCGGCCCGTGGTCAAACGCCTGCTCAAGCTCATGGAATTCCGCAACAGCTACCCGGCGTTCGACGGCCGCTTCGAGCTGAACTATTCCAACCACACCAGCGTGTCGATGGCGTGGCGCAAGGGCGAGTACTACTGCAACCTGTTCGTCGACACGAATTTCAAGAAGGCGACGATCAAGTACTTCAACCCGAAGACGCGGATCAAGCTGAACATGACCTGCTGAGGCGGCGACGCGTGCCCGGCCATGCCGCCGGGCCCGCAATCGCCTACAATCCGCGCCCGAAAACGCATTCCATTCGGGAGATCCGCATGACCGTCATCCGTCAGGACGACCTGATCGACAGCGTCGCCGACGCGCTGCAATTCATCTCGTACTACCACCCGCTGGATTTCATCCAGGCCATCCACGCGGCCTACGAGCGCGAACAGAATCCGGCGGCCAAGGACGCGATGGCGCAGATCCTGATCAACTCGCGGATGTGCGCGGAAGGTCATCGCCCGATCTGCCAGGACACCGGCATCGTCACCGTGTTCGTCAAGGTGGGCATGAACGTGCAGTGGGATGCCGATCTGTCGGTCACCGACATGATCAACGAAGGCGTGCGCCGCGCCTACAGCAACCCGGACAACGTGCTGCGCGCCTCCATCCTCGCGGACCCGGCCGGCAAGCGGCAGAACACGCGGGACAACACTCCGGCCGTGATCCACATGGAAATCGTCCCCGGCGACACCGTGGACATCCAGGTCGCCGCCAAGGGCGGTGGCTCCGAGGCCAAGACCAAGTTCGTGATGCTCAATCCGTCGGATTCCATCGTCGACTGGGTGGTCAAGACCGTGCCGACCATGGGCGCCGGCTGGTGCCCGCCCGGCATGCTGGGCATCGGCATCGGCGGCACCGCGGAAAAAGCCATGGTCATGGCCAAGGAAGCGCTGATGGACCCGATCGACATCGGCGAGCTGCGTGAGCGCGGCCCGCGGAACCGCGCCGAGGAACTGCGCCTGGAGATCATGGACGCGGTCAACGATCTGGGCATTGGCGCGCAGGGCCTGGGCGGGCTGACCACGGTGCTGGACATCAAGATCAAGGATTACCCGACCCATGCGGCCAACCTGCCGGTGGCGATGATCCCGAACTGCGCCGCGACCCGCCATGCGCATTTCGTGCTCGACGGCTCCGGGCCGTCGTTCCAGACACCACCGTCGCTGGATGACTGGCCGGTGGTCAGCCGCGAAGGTGGCGGCGCCTCCAAGCGCGTCGATCTGGACACGGTAACCGCCGAGGACGTGCGCGGCTGGAAACCGGGTGAAACGCTGCTGCTCAACGGCAAGATGCTCACCGGCCGCGATGCCGCCCACAAGCGGCTGACCAGCCTGCTGCAGTCCGGCGAAGGCCTGCCCGAGGGTCTGGACCTGCACGGCCGCTTCATCTACTACGTGGGCCCGGTCGACCCGGTCCGCGACGAGGTCGTCGGCCCCGCCGGCCCGACCACGGCGACGCGGATGGACAAGTTCACCGACTACATTCTCGAACACACCGGCCTGCTCGGCATGATCGGCAAGGCCGAGCGCGGCCCCGTCGCCCGCGAGGCGATCAAGAAGCACCAGTCGGTCTACCTGATGGCCGTGGGCGGCGCCGCCTATCTGGTCTCCAAGGCCATCGTCGGCTCCCGCGTCGTCGCCTTCGAGGATCTGGGCATGGAGGCGATCTACGAGTTCGAGGTCAAGGACATGCCGGTCACCGTCGCGGTGGACAGCAACGGCGCATCGGTGCACGAAACCGGCCCCGCGGAATGGAAGATCCGCATCGAGGATCTGAAGAAATCAGCCTAGCCGGCACAAGTCCCCGAGCGCAGAAAGCCCCGGTTGATCCGGGGCTTTTTTGTGCCCGCCACCCGTGCCATCAACGCATCCGACCATGGTCGAAGACGCGGCGGATTTCGACTAAAGGCCAATAGACGATCAGACCCCGGAAGCAAATGATCGCGACCACTAATAACAGGAGGAGTCCGCATGACCACACTGCCCCAGGCACCCGTCCGCCTTGCCGTTTGCTCCGTGCTGCTGGCCGCATCCGCCGGCGTGTCCGCGCAAACCACCCAGGTCACGACGAATGATCAGTTTCTGCCGGATGACGCCAAACCCGCGCAGAAGGCCCCGCCCCACAAGTCGATGACGGTCGGCAAGACCACCGTCACGGTCAAGGGCTACATCAAGCTGGACGCGATGGTGACGGACTACGACGCCTATCCGACGGCGTCGCTGGAACCGCTGGGCCGCGACTACTACGCCGGCCCGCGCAGCGTGCCCCTGGACGACGGCTCCGGCGGCGTGACCGTCTACGACATGCACGCCAAGCAGACCCGGCTGATCGTCGGCACCGAAACCCCGCTGGAGAACGGCGAGACCGTGAAGACCCACCTTGAGGTCGACTTCAACAACAGCGACGCCGGCAACGAGACCATCAGCAACTCCTATCAGCCACGCCTGCGCCAGGCCTTCATCACCTACGGCAACTGGCTGTTCGGACAGACCTGGTCAACCTTCCAGAACGTCGGCGCCCTGCCCGAGACCCTGGACTTCATCGGCCCGGCGGAGAGCACCGTGTTCATCCGCCAGCCGATGGTTCGCTACACCGCCGGCAACTTCCAGATCGCGGTCGAGAACCCCGAGAGCCGCATCGCAGGTGACACCACCACCGACGACAACACCCTGCCCGATGTCGCGCTGCGCTGGAACGCCGGGCCGCTGGTGCTCGCCGGCCTGATCCGTTCGGTGGAGTCGCAAGACCCGGCCGGCGTCGATGACTCCGCGGTCGGCGGCGGTGTCAGCGTCTCCGGCAAGTTCAAGGTGGGTGCCAGGGATGATCTCAAGTTCATGGCCACGGCCGGCAGTGGCCTGGGACGGTACGTAGGCGTGATCTCGAACTTCGACGCCAATGTCGATGCGGGCGGCGACATCGATCTGATCGACAGCACCGCCGGCTACATCGCCTATCGGCATTTCTGGACGCCGAAGACGCGCAGTTCGCTGGTCTATGGCATGTTCGACGGCGACGGCGATGTCGAGACCGCCTCGTCGGTGCACGTCAATCTGCTGCATTCGGTAACGCCCAGCCTGACCACCGGCATCGAGTTCATGCATGCCGAACGGGAGATGGCCACCGGTGCGGAGGGCGCATTTGACCGCGTCCAGTTCTCGGCGAAGTATGCGTACTGAGACCAAAGTCGAATAGGCTGCGGGGGTGGCTTCACCATCCAATAACGCAAGCCATGGTTGAGTGGCCCGGGGCTCGCCCCGGGCGATCATCGGCCCAATTCAAATCAAGTGCAGGAGACAACCCGTGTCGGAAGAACACCTCTACCCCGTTCCATCATCCTGGTCACATTCGGCACACATCGATGCAGCGCGCTACGAGCGGGAATACGCCCGTTCGGTGGAAGACAACGAAGGCTACTGGGCCGAACAGGCCAGTCGCATCGACTGGATCAAGGCGCCGACCAAGATCAAGGATGTGAGTTTCGGACCGGGCGATGTTCACATCCGCTGGTACGAGGACGGCGAACTGAACGTCTGCGCCAACTGCGTGGACCGGCATCTCGCCGATCGCGCGGATCAGACCGCGATCATCTGGGAGGCGGATTCCCCGGACGAGCCCAGCCTGGAGATCAGCTACCGCGAACTCCACGATCACGTCAGCCGCCTGGGCAACGTGCTCAAGTCCATGGGCGTGACCAAGGGTGACGTGGTCACGATCTACATGCCGATGATTCCCGAGGCTGCCTACACCATGCTGGCCTGCGCCCGTATCGGCGCCGTGCATTCGGTGGTCTTCGCCGGGTTCTCGCCGGATGCGCTGGCCGGCCGCATCGAGGACGGCAAGTCCCGTTTCGTCATCACTGCCGACGAAGGCTATCGCGGTGGCCGAACCGTCGCGCTCAAGAGCAATGTCGATGCCGCGCTGGAACGACCCGGCGCCCAGCACGTGGAGAAGGTGCTGGTCGTTCGTCGCACCGGCGGCGTGGTGGATTGGTCGGATCGCGATGTCTGGTACCACGAGGCCATGGCCGAGGCTTCGGCCGACTGCCCGCCGGAACCGATGAACGCCGAGGACCCGCTGTTCATCCTCTACACTTCGGGTTCCACCGGCAAACCCAAGGGCGTGCTGCACACCTCCGGTGGCTACATCGTCTACGCGTCGATGACGCATCAGTACGTCTTCGACTACCACGACGGCGACCGCTACTGGTGCGCCGCCGATGTCGGCTGGGTCACCGGCCACTCTTACATCGTCTACGGACCGCTGGCGAACGGCGCGATCACGACCATGTTCGAGGGCGTGCCGACCTATCCCGATGCGTCGCGGATGTGGCAGATCGTCGACAAGCATCACATCAACATCGTCTACACCGCGCCCACCGCGATCCGCGCGCTGATGCGCGAGGGCAATGGCCCGGTCGAACAGACCACGCGCGAATCATTGCGACTGCTCGGCAGCGTTGGCGAACCGATCAACCCGGAGGCCTGGGAGTGGTATCACCGGGTCGTAGGCGAAAGCCGCTGCCCCATCGTCGACACCTGGTGGCAGACGGAAACCGGCGGGATTCTGATCACGCCGCTACCCGGCGCCCGGGCGCTCAAGCCCGGCTCCGCGACCAAGCCCTTCTTCGGCATCCAGCCGGCGCTGGTCGACGAGCACGGCCAGATCAAGGAAGGCGCGACCGAGGGCAACCTGGTCATTCTCGACTCCTGGCCGGGCCAGATGCGCACGGTGTTCGGTGATCACGAACGCTTCGTGCAAACCTATTTCTCGACCTACCCCGGCCGCTACTTCACCGGCGACGGCGCGCGGCGCGACGGAGACGACTTCTACTGGATCACCGGCCGTGTCGACGACGTGCTGAACATCTCCGGCCACCGGCTGGGCACCGCGGAGATCGAGTCCGCGCTGGTCGCGC
Organism: uncultured Salinisphaerales bacterium; assembly: GCA_937896565.1. Taxonomy (GTDB): domain Bacteria; phylum Pseudomonadota; class Gammaproteobacteria; order Nevskiales; family OUC007; genus Abyssibacter. The sequence goes on along the minus strand of CALBOV010000325.1, from coordinate 1,124 downwards.
ATCCGGCCGTGTCCGAAGCCGCTGTCGTCGGTTATCCGCACGATATCAAGGGTCAGGGCATCTACATCTACGTGACGACCACCGCGGGCGTGGTCGAGAACGACGCGCTGGCCTCCGAGCTCAAGCAGTGGGTCCGCTCCGAGATCGGGCCGATCGCGACACCGGACATCCTGCAGTGGGCGCCCGGCCTGCCGAAGACCCGCTCGGGCAAGATCATGCGCCGGATTCTGCGCAAGATCGCGGAGAACGCCTTCGACAGCCTCGGCGACACGTCGACGCTGGCCGATCCCGGCGTGGTCGACGAGCTCATCAGCCGCCACAAGGCGCTTGCCGCCTGAGATGACACCGACCGCCGGGCAACCACCATCCGTCATCGTCGCCGATGACCATCCGCTGCTGCGCTCGGCCCTGTGCGGCGCGGTGGAACAGGTGCTGCCCGGCGCCAGGGTGATCGAGGCCGGCACCGCCGGAGCCGTGCAGCAGGCGGTGACGGATCACCCGGACGCCGATCTGTGCACGCTGGACCTGCGCATGCCGGGCGCCTACGGCTTCTCGACGCTGGCGTTTCTGCGTGGCAGCTACCCCAGCCTGCCGGTGCTGATCATCTCGGCGATCAGCGATCCGCTGGTGATGCAGCAGGCCATGACGCTGGGCGCGGTTGGCTACGTGCAGAAATCGTCACCACCGCAGACCATCGCCACGGCGATCCAGCAGGTACTGAGCGGTGAAACCTGGTTCCCGGAGTCGGTGAACCGCCCCGCCTCGCCGGCGCAGACCGCGCTGCGCGAGCTGGCGGACCGTGTCGCCAGCCTGACCCCGCAGCAATTCCGCGTGCTGACCATGCTGGCCGACGGGCTGCTGAACAAGCAGATCGCCTATGAGATGAACGTGACCGAGGCGACCATCAAGGCGCATGTGACCGCGATCCTCCGCAAGCTCAAGGTCAGCAACCGCACCGCGGCCGTGATCGCGGTCCGGCAGCTGGATGTCAGCGACCCGGAGTCGCAGCTCTCGGAATCGGCCGCCTATGGAGCCATCACGCCCGACGCCTGACCGGTGGCCGCCGGAGCACGCTGGATCGCGTCACGAATCGCACCCCGTAACGTCGACGGCTTGACCGGCTT
>CALBOV010000324.1 GCA_937896565.1 uncultured Salinisphaerales bacterium | reverse complement strand
CGCATTTACCCGACTGCGAGGCACAGAGATCGCGGCGGAATTCCGCCTTGCCGATAGTGATGTTGCTGGCGGAGAGATTAGCCAACACGGTGGCGCCCGCCAGCGCAGCATAGGTGCTCGGTGGCACCGGCGCCCACAGGTCCTCGCAAATCTCCACGTGCAGCGAGAAATTCTCGACGGTCACCGCGTCGAAAACCAGATCGCAGCCGAAAGGCACGTCGTCACCAAACAGCCGCTGCGTCTGCCCCACCGCGTCGCGGGCCGCGGTGAACTGCCGTTTCTCGTAGAACTCGCGGTAGTTGGGCAGGTAGCTCTTGGGCACGACACCCAGGATGCGGCCGCGATGAACCACCACGGCGCAGTTAAACAGCTTGCCTTCGAAACGCAGCGGTGCACCGACCAGTAGCAGCGGCGTGAAATCGACGCTGGCCTGGATAACATCGTCCAGCGCGTCCAGCACGGCATCCAGCAAAGCTTCCTGCTGGAACAGATCGTCGTTTGAGTAGGCCGAGAGCCCCAGTTCCGGGAACAGCGCGATGGCCGCGTCTTCGTTCGAGACCTGGCGGGCGAGTGTGATCGTACGCTCGGCGTTAAAGACCGTGTCAGCCACGCGGACATGCGGGATGCACACCGCGACCCGCAGATAGCCGTGCGAATACATGTTGTGAAACGTCGTGCCCATGGCGGGTTGGATAGGCAACCGCCCGTTGTGTTCCATGAAACTTGCCCACGCTGACTCTGTCGGAAGCCTCATGAACAATAATGTCGACCATCCACATACTCGAACCTGCGTGGAACCGGAACGCACGGCGCTGATCCTGATCGACGTGATCAACGACATGGCGATCAACGGCGAATCCGAGCAGTTCGCTGCCGATGCGCTGGAAGCCGCCCATTGCGTCAAAGCGCTGAAGTCACAGGCCAAGGCGGCCTGCATTCCGGTGATCTACGCCAACGACAATTTCGGCCAGTGGCGCTCGGATTTCGCCGGGGTCATCCGTCACTGCACGGCCGATGACGCACCCGGCAAGGCGATTTCCGAACTGCTGCACCCGGACGACGACGACTACTTCGTGCTCAAGCCAAGGCATTCCGGTTTTTTTGGCACGACCTTGCAGATTTTGCTGCGCCATTTGAACCGCGACACGCTCATCCTGGCCGGCTTTGCCGCCGATGTCTGCGTGCTGTTCACGGCTCATGACGCCTACATGCGCGAATTCGGCCTGTTTGTCCCGCGCGACTGTGTCGCCAGCGTCGATCCCGACGGCACCAAGCGCGCGCTGACGTTGATGAGCCGAGTGGTTAAAGCGGACATTCGCGCGTCCGAGGAATTGAAGTTCGAGGCCGTCTCCGGTGGCCCGCCAAGCGGTTTTTCCTAATGCGAGGAACTCTGCGGGCAAGAACCGTTCAGAACGTATTGAACATCGCTAGGCGGCGCACGGATGCGCCAGTGCAACAGCAGGAACGCTAGCGCGTCCGGCGCCGCGAGCCCCAGTCAGGGAGCGTCGCATGGCACCACTGAATCGAAGGAAATTTCTCAAGGGGAGCGCTGCGGCCGCCGTCGGCGTCACCAGCCTCGCGCAGGGCGCCAGACCCACTCCGCCGGAGGCGGGCCCGAACATCGGCCCAGGCGGCGACTATCAGTACCAGTCCCTAAATGTCGACGACGCGGCCATTCTCGCCGCCGCTGTCGACCGCATCATTCCGGCCGACGAGTTGAGTCTGGCCGGCAGCGAACTGGGCATCCCCGAATTCATCGACCGCCAGCTCGCCGGCCCCTTTGGCAGCGGTGCGCGCTGGTACATGCAGGGTCCTTACGAAGACGGCGCGCCCACGCAAGGTTACCAGTCCCGCCGGCCGCCCGCCGAACTGATGCGCGACGGCCTGCGCGCCTTGCAGCGCGCGGCCGGTCAGAAACACGACGGTAAGCAGTTCACGGCCCTGCCGCCGGAGGATCAAGACAAGACGCTGGCGGCGGTGGAAGCCGGGGATCTGCCACTCGACGGCATCGACGGCGTGGCCTTCTTCAACCTGCTGCTGCGGATGAGCAAGGAAGGCTTCTTCGCCGATCCGATGTACGGCGGCAACCGCGACATGGCGGGTTGGAAGATGGTCGGGTTCCCCGGCGCGCGCGGCAACTACTACGACTGGCCCGAGCGTACCGACCAGCCCTACCCCTATCCGCCCGTCTCCATTCAGGGAGCCTGAGCATGGCCATACGCAAGAAGCCCGTCGACGTCGTCTGCATCGGCTTCGGCATGACCAGCTCCATCGCCGCGCAGGAATTGACCGATGAGGGGCTGGACGTGGTCGCGCTGGAACGCGGTCAGTGGCGCAACACCGATCCGGACTTTGCCTATCCGCAGATCATGGACGAGCTGAAGTACGGCATCCGTCATGAACTGCAACAGGATTTGTCGCAGTCCACGCTGACCTTCCGCAACAAGCCGAACCAGACCGCACTGCCGATGCGCCATCTCGGCTCCTTCCTGCTCGGCACCGGTGTCGGCGGCGCGATGGTTCACTGGAACGGCCAGACTTGGCGCGGCATGCCGGACGACTTCCGCTACCGCTCCTGGGCCGTGGAGCGCTACGGCGAGGATTTTCTGCCGGATGACATGACCATCCAGGACTGGGGCGTCAGCTACGAGGAGCTGGAACCGCACTACCATAGGTTCGAACTGCTCTGCGGCATCTCCGGCCAGGCCGGCTACGTCAACGGTGAATTCCAGGAAGGCGGCAACCCGTTTTCCGGCGACCGCAGCGCGCCGTTTCCGCTGCCGCCGCTCAAGCGCGTGCATGCAACCAACCTCTTCGACGAAGCCGCGAAAAAGGTGGGCATGCACCCGTTCCCGGTCCCGGCCGCCAACGCCTCGGCGCCCTACACCAACCTCTATGGCGTACGCATGGGTGGCTGCACCTTCTGCGGGTTCTGCGAACGCTTTGGCTGCTACAACAATTCCAAGGCCTCGCCCCAGGCCTGCATCCATCCCGCGCTCATGCCCAAGCCGAATTTCGAGCTGCGCACCGGCTGCCACGTCACGAAAATCCTGCTCTCCGACGACGGCAAGCGCGCCACCGGCGTGCTCTATGTCGATCCCGACGGCCGCGAGGTGGAACAGCCGGCCGAACTCGTGATCTGTGGCGCCTACGCGGTACACAACGTGCAGTTGCTGCTGAACTCCGGCATCGGCGAGGCCTACGATCCCAAGACCGGTCGCGGCAATGTCGGTCGCAACTACGCCTACCAGACGATGGGTTCGGTGGACGTCTATTTCGACGACCAGATCATGGACCCCTTCGTCGGTGCGGGCGCGCTGGGTCAGGCGGTCTCCGACTGGCAGACCGCCGCCTTCGATCACAGCGAACACGGCTTTCTCGGCGGCGCCTATCTGTGCACCTGGCAGACCGGCGGGAGGCCGATCAACCAGACCCGCACGCCGGAAAGTGCCGGCAAATGGGGCAGCCGCTGGAAGCAGGCGGTGGCCAAGTCCTACAACTCCAGCCTGTCGATCAGCAGCCACGGTTCGTCCATGTCGTACAAAGACTGCTATCTCGACCTGGACCCGACCTACACCGACGCCTTCGGCCAGCCGCTGCTGCGCATGACCTTCGATTTCCACGACAACGATCTGAAGATGTCGAAGTTCACCGTGGACAAGGCTCATGAGATCGCCACGGCCATGTCGCCCAAACCGGCGCAAATCGAAAAGAATGTCCGCGAGGGTCCGTACGACATCGTGCCGTACCAGACCACGCACAACACCGGCGGCGCGATCATGGGTGACGACCCGGCCACCAGCGTCGTCAACAAGTACATGCAGGTCTGGGACGTGCCGAACCTGTTCGTACCGGGCGCCAGCGCATTTCCGCAGAATTTCGGCGTGAATCCGACCAGCACGCTGGGCGCGCTGACCTACCTGATGATCGACGGCATTCGCAGCCGTTACCTGAACGCACCCGGACTGCTGGTGTAACCATGCGAATCACCACCGTTTTCATCACCGTCCTCCCGCTGCTGTCGCTGGCCGTCCCGGCCGCGGCGCAGCAATACACGCAGTTCGAGCCGATGGCGCTGGCCGTCGCCGACGAGGACCTGACCTCCGCCCAGGGCGATGCCATCCGGCGCGGCGCCTACGTGGCCCGCGCGGCCGACTGCACGGCCTGCCATACGACCGCGGACGGCGAACCCTACGCCGGCGGCTTCGCCTTCGACACCCCGTTCGGCACGATCTACTCGCCCAACATCACGCCGGATGACGAACACGGCATTGGCACCTGGTCCAAGGCGGACTTCACCAGCGCGCTGCGCCAGGGCACCGGCAAGAACGGCAAGCATCTCTACCCGGCAATGCCGTACACGGCCTACACGCATCTGTCCGACGACGACGTCGACGCGCTGTGGACCTATTTCCAGCACGTCGAACCTCAGGCCACACCGAACAAACCCAACGAGCTGATGTGGCCGTTTAGCTGGCGCGCTGCCATGTGGGGCTGGAACCTCCTGTTCTTCGATGACGGTCGCTTTGAGCCGGACCCCGAGCAATCCGACCTCTGGAACCGCGGCGCCTACCTCGTCACCGGGCCCGGCCACTGCGGTAGCTGCCACACGCCCAGAAACATCGCCATGGCGATCCAGTCGGACAACGCCTTCATGGGCAACACCATCCAGGGCTGGCATGCGCCGCGCCTGGCCTCCGGCGACGGCATGGGGCTGGAAGACTGGCCGGTGGACGAAGTCGTCCAGTTCCTAACGACCGGGGCCGCTTCCCGTAGCGCCGCGACCGGCACGATGAAGGAGGCGATTCACGACAGCCTGCAATACCTCGACGACGCGGATCTCCGGGCGATGGCGGTCTATCTGAAATCGCTGGAAAACCGGGATGGCGAAACCAGCGTCGCAAAGACTGCCACCGCGACACCCGACAAGCGAGGGACGTCCCCCTCGGTCCCCTCACCGGCATCCGCTGCCGGCACACCGCAGGCCGTTCGCGTGGGTCGCATGCCGCCGCCGGCCATGTCCATCGGCGAGCATGGCCAGCTCACGAAGGGTGAACGCCTGTTCATGGACAACTGCCAGGCCTGCCACCTTCAGGGTCAGGGCATGCCCGGCGCGTTTCCGGCGCTGGTGAACAATTCCGCGACCGCGCAGAAGGACCCGTCGAACCTGATCAGGGTGATTCTGCAAGGCGCACAGGGCGTGCAGACACAACAGGACCCGACCGTTCTGACCATGCCCGACTTCGCCTGGCGGCTGGATGACGAACAGATTGCAACACTGGCCGGCTTCGTCCGCGAACGTTTCGGCGGCCAGCCGGCTGAGCAGGCACGGATCGACCCCGACCAGGTCGCCGAACTACGGGAGCAGGTTCACCCGTAGGAACTGAACCCGTCAGTCCGACCCCGGTCCAACATCAGTCACTTCCGACTCAGGAGGACGTCATGCCACAAGCATGGAGCAACAAGGACGAACGCCAGTACAAGCACGTCAGACAGAGCGAACTTGACCGGGGCCGCTCCAGGGACGAGGCGGAATCGATCGCGGCGCGAACGGTGAACAGCCAGCGCCGCGAGGAAGGACGGACACCCAACCGCAGCACCCAGGGCACCGGCAACCCCAACAGCCGACTGGAATCACGCACGGTGGACGAGCTGCGCAACCGGGCGAAGCAGTTGAGCATCGCCGGCCGCAGCCGGATGAACAAGGGCGATCTCATCACCGCCATCCGCGCCCGGCAGTAGGCGGTTCAATCCCGACGCGGCGACCCGCCGAGGTGGAAGTTCAGCCCGATCTGGAATTGCCAGGTGTCCATCGAAATTCGCACCGTCTGGTCCGACGTATCCGACCCTGCATCCAGGCCGATCCATGTCGCGTCGCCTCCGATGACGTCGACGGGGCTGGTGATCACGGACGGACGAAGGGAGACGTTGCTCAGGCCGTTGCGCACCTCTTGGGTGGCCCGGACCGCGTAGGACAACGCGAAGCCGATATCGAACCCGGCGGAGTGCCGCCAGGACGCGCCGATGGCGACATGCTCGTCGACGACGGTGGGCACGATGACGGTCATCAGCGCATCCGGCGTGTCGATCGGACTCCCGCCCCGACTGTAACCAACACGCCAGGCCAGGCGGTCGCCTCGGTATTCATAGCCGATCTTGCGAACCACGGTGTCACGCCAGCCGAACCCCGGCCCACTCGTGCCACCCAGGCAGGACTCGCGATCACCCGCCGCGGCATCCCCGCCGGCGAGCAGCCGGGGCACGATGCAGCGATCGACGAAGTTCTGCATGTTCGGCGATGACTCGTACATCGCGACCTCCCGGTATTCGATCGCATCGAGATCGAGGACCAGGCTCTGACGCGGGGACAGATACAGATGGACGCCCAGATTGAAATTGGTCGGTATGTCGAGCCGGCCGCCGACCAGCAGCCCCTGGTAGCGATCCAGTTCGCCGGTCCGGACTCGCGGCTGGTAGGACAGGCCGATGTCCAGCCAGGACAGCGGGCGCGCATGGATGCCCAGGCGATAGCCGATGCCCCAGGCGACGTCGCCGCCGTTGTCGCTCAGACGATCGGGTTCGCTGGAATACGGCGCGAAGGCCGCCAGGCCCGTGGCGCTGAACTGCTGCGCCGCCAGCACGGGCGCAGCGCCGATCGACAACCAGTCCGTCGCCCGGTAGCTCAGGTGCATCCCCAGCACCACGCGGGTGAGCTGAATGCCCGCGTCGGCACGACGGTCTCCGCACTGGCTGGAGCGACCCGCGCCATCGAGCGGATCACCGCCACCGAAATCACCCTGACACTGCGAATCCAGGCCGGGCACACCGCGCGCGATGTTCGCGGCGCCATCGGTCAGCGTGGTCCCGAGCCCGGCGCCGTAGAACCCCCAGCCCCAGGCCCACCGCTCCGACGGACGCCAGTTTCTCGAATAGCTGGGAGCGCCACCGAGTTCGTAAACCGATCGATAGCTGCCCTCGTGGTATTCGAACAACGAGATCCGTGAGTCGGGGCCGGTTTCACTGGCCTCGTAGCCGGCGGTCGGGAAGCCGATCGCGAGATCCCAGGTGCTGGTCGGGTCCAGGAATGCTCCGGCCGCCGGGTTGCGCAGGGTTGCCGCGCTGTCGCGCAGCATCGCCGTTCCGGCCCCCGCCATGCCGGTCTGGACCACGCCCGCCCCGGGCAGGGACAGGCCGTTGAAGGCCTGCGCGGCCGGCGTGAACAGCGCGATCATCAGCCCGGCCGGGACCAGCCTGTAACGACGCGTGTCTGATTTGACCCAATTTCGCCGCATGCCTCGCCCGGCAGATGGCCGATTCAATTAATTTACACTGTAAAGTTAATTATGATGTGCGTCCATGGCACGCCCCAAACTGACCCGGCACGCGGAACACGCGACCCGCAGCTCGCTCACGCAGCTCGCGCTGGAGCTTTATCTGGGCGACGGGCTGGACGCGGTGTCCTTCCGCAAGCTGGCGGAACGGGCGCAGGTCAGCCACACCTACCCGTACCGCTTCTTCGAGAACAAGGAGGCACTGCTCACCGCCATCCGCGTGCTGTGCTCGAAGCGGTTCAGCGATTTCCTGCGATCGCATGACGAGCCCGACGCGTCACCGCTGAAACGGGTACGGGCGGTCACCACTCATGTGGTGCGCTTCGCCCGCGAACACCCGGCCGAATACAGCCTGTTGTTCACGCTGGACCAGCCGCCACCAGACCGCTTCGACGAACTCCTCGACATTCGCCAGTCGCTAATCGATTTCGTCACCGACATCGCGGCGCAGGCGGTGGCGGCCGGGCAAGCCAGCGGCAACGCGCAGGAACTGGCCCAGCTGATCTGGGCGGGCGTGCACGGGCTGATCAGCCTGGATCTGGCCAAGCAGCTCGTCCACGGTCAGAGCATCGACACCCTGCTCGGGCCGATGGTGGATCGGCTGCTGTCGGGCGGCGCCCGGTAGGGGCTAGGGGCCGGAGGTGTCCAGCAGTTCCTCGAAGAACGTCGTCATCGCCGACCAGGCGCGCCGGTCGGCGCGGGCATCGTAGATCGCCGAGGGCATCACGCTGCCGTCGGCTTCGGGATTGGTGAAGCTGTGCTGGGTGTCGCCGTACAGCACGATCTGCCAATCGGCGCCGGCGTTGCGCATTTCCTCCTCGAAGGCCACCCGCTCGCCGAGTTCGATCAACGGATCCTCGGCACCGATCAGGGTCAGCACGCTCGCCCTGACCCT
>CALBOV010000323.1 GCA_937896565.1 uncultured Salinisphaerales bacterium | reverse complement strand
TGAGGGTTGGCGTGAGGGTTGGCGTGAGGGTTGGCGTGAGGGTTGGCGTGAGGGTTGGCGTGAGGGTTGGCGCGCGGGTTGGCGTGTGACGGCATCGGCGGCCAGGCACTCCCGGCTGTGCTGCCCGAGTAGCGGGGCGGGCGCGTGGATACGCGCCGGTGTCTCGCTGAGCTTGTAGGGCACGGTCGGATAGGCGGCGACGCCCAGCTCCGGGTGGTCGACCTCGGTGAAGAAACCACGGTGCCGGTACTGCGCCGAACGGGCGATGTCCTCGGCGTTCTGCACTGCCGCCATCGTAAGTCCGAGCTCCTGGGCCCTGGCCGAGATCGCGTGCTTGTCCTCGTTCGCCAGCCACTCGGCGATATGCGCCCGGCATTGCGCGACACGCTCCGGGGTGCAGTCCAGCTCCAGCCAGCGGTCCGGGAACTCGTCCATCCAGGCCGGATCGTCCAGCAGCTTGCGCAGGCCGTCCCAGTGCGCCGGGGCGGACATCCACAGATAGGCGTAGCCGTCCCTGCAGCGGAAGATGCCGGCCGGTCCCGAGAGGTCGAAGGCCTTGCGGTCGGTGCTCACATCCATGTCGCCGGCGATCATCTGACCGAGCACGTAGTCCACCCGCGAGGCCATGACCTGCTGGGCGCAGATGTCGATGAAGCGTCCGCTGCCGGATTGCTCGCGATCACAAAGTGCGGCGGCGATGCAAAGCGCGGCATCCAGGCCGGATTCATAGCTGACCAGGAAACGACCCGCGCCCTTCAGCGGCGGCTGGGATTCCTCGGCTCCGGTCGGCGTATGGAAGCCCCAGCCGCTGGCCTGGAATACGGTCAGGTCCTCGGCGTGACGCCGATCCTCGGGCGGGTGCTGACCGAACGCGGTGATCGAGCACAGCACCAGATGCGGGTGGGTTCGCGCCAGCGTCTCCGGGTCCAGGCCAACGGAGGCGAGAAAGCCGGAGGCGTGATCGTCGATGACGACATCGGCGCGATCCACCAGCGTCATGAGCGCGGCGGTGTCGGACAGGTCCAGCTCGACCGAACGCTTGCTGGTGTTGAGATAGGCGAACAGACCACTGTTCTCGCCGTCGCGTCCCGACCGCCCGAACGGTCCCATGCGGCGCGTCGGGCTGCCGACGCCAGGCCGTTCCAGCTTGACCACGTCCGCGCCGAAATCGGCGAGCAGCTTGCCGCAGTATTCGCCGGCGACGGTTTCCGCCAGTTCCAGCACGGTGATCCCCTGCATGGCCGACATCGTCCGTCTCGTCCTCAAATCTGAGTCAGTTCGTAGTCACCGGCATCGTCCATGTTGGCCTTCCAGCCGGGGTACACCACGATGGTGGTGAACGTCTCCTCGATCACGGCCGGGCCGATGATCTCGTGGCCGGGCCGCAGGTCGGTGCCGTGAAAGATGGGCGTGTCCTTGAAGCCATCGCCCAGATTGGCGCGACGATGCATCGCCGGCTTGGCGGCCGCTCGCGGCGCGGTGAAGCCGCTGCCGACCGCCGGGGAGGGCGTGTGCACCGAGGTGGCCAGCCGCACGCCGGTGATCTCCGGCATCTCGCCTTCGCGGATATGACCGAACTCCTCCATGTGGCGGCGGTTGAAGGCTTCCAGGGCCCGGTTGCCCAGGTCCTCGTCGATGAAGGACAGGTCCTGGCCGCCACTGCTCTGCGCGATGTCGAAGGTCAGCGAGAAATTCTGCCCGCGGTAGCGCATGTTCATCTGGTAGGTGACGGTCAGGTCCGCCGCCGCATAGTTGGCGTCGGAGAAATACTGCTGCGCCCGGTCGCCCAGTTCCGTCCACAGCGCTTTCAGCGTCGCCAGATCAGGGCTGTCGACCGGGGCGATGTAGGAGCGCTCCTCGTCGATGCTCGGTTCGGCGACCAGCGTGCCCAGAGCGGAGAAGGTCGGCGAGGCCTTCGGCACCAGCACCCGGGAGATGCCCAGGTCCTGCGCCTGAATGGCCGCGAAGACCGGGCCGTTGCCGCCATAGGCGAGCATGACCATGTCTTGCGGGTCGATGCCCTTGCCGGCGGTGGTGCGGCGCACGGCCTGGCACATGTTGGCGTTGACCACGCGCCAGCAGTCGAACGCGGCCTCCTCGGCGCTGTAGCCCATGGCGTCGCCGATCGCCTGGAAGGCGGGTTCGACGCCGTCCCGGGTCAGCGAAAAGCTGCCGCCGGCGAAGGTCGATTCGGCCGACAGGATGCCCAGCATCAGCAACGCGTCGGTGATGGTCGGCTGCGTGCCGCCGTTGCCGTAGCAGATCGGCCCCGGGTAGGAGCCCGCGGAGGCCGGACCCACCTGCAGGGCGCCATTGTTGACGTGGCAGATCGAGCCGCCACCGGCGCCCAGGGTTTCCACCTTCACCATCGGCACGCCGATCAGGTAACGGTGATGCATGTTCCAGCCGGCCTCGGCCGGCGCCGTGCCGTTCTGGACGACGGACATGTCGTAGGAGGTGCCGCCCATGTCCACGCAAAGCAGATCGGGGCAGCCCTTTTTTGCGCCGACGTGGGCCGAGCCGATGACGCCGCCGGCCGGGCCGGAGGCCAGCACGCGGATCGGCGCATCCTCCATGTAGGCCTTGGTCATCACCCCGCCGCTGGCCTGCATGACCATGAGCTGGTGCCGGTAGCCGGCTTCCTTCAGCCGCGAAACCAGCCGCTCCAGGTAGGCCGTGACCCGCGGCGCCACGTAGGCGTTGACCACGGTGGTGCTGGTGCGGTCGTACTCCGGGGCGCGAGGCAGCACCTTTGACGACGGCGAGATCTGCACGCCCGGTAGTTCTTCGGCGACGATCTCGGCGACGCGGGTTTCGTGCGCCGGATTGACGAAGGAAAACAGCAGCGAGATCGCCACCGACTCGACGTTCTGCTTGCGCAGTTTTTCGCAGCAGCCGCGCACGGCGTCCTCGTCGAGCTCGGTGTAGACGCTGCCGTCGTGCAGGATGCGCTCCGGCACGGTGAGCCGGCGTCGGCGCGGCGTGATCTGCACCGGTGGCTCCAGGCGCACATCCCAGATGTCTTCCTTGAAGCCGCGGCGGTATTCGATCTCGTCACGAAAACCCTCGGTGGTGATCAGCCCCGTGACGGCGCCGTTCATCTCGATCAGGGTGTTGTCCGCCACGGTCGTGCCGTGCACGATCGCCTCGCACTGTCCGAGAAAGTCGCCCAGATCCAGACCTTCGATCTCGGCCAGCTTGCCGAGCCCGGTCATCACGCCGATGGAGCGGTCCTCCGGGGTGCTGAGATTCTTGTGCAACACGATGTCCGCGCCCTTGAGCAGGGCGAAGTCGGTGAACGTGCCACCAATGTCGATGCCTACGCGGTAGCCCACGGGTGTCTCCTTCATGCCGCCTGGCTGTTGCGCGCCGCGGTCATTTGCTCACGCAGCGCCGCGGTTGCCGCGACGTCGACGGCCAGATCGTAGTTTTCCAGTGTGCCGGTGAGCACCACGCCGTATTTGTCTCTCGCCGCAGCGAGGCTGACGTATTCATCCAGCACGTCTTCCTTCACGGCTTCCGGATCACGCGCCAGCGCCGGACCGAATCCGCCGCCGCCGCCATGCTGGTAGGCGATGACGGCATTCGCCGGAAGCTGATCGCGGGCGATCAGTTCGATCTTGCGTTCGTTGTCCGAGCCCAGTTCGAAATGGTTGACGTAGGGGCTGCCGCTGTCCCCGCCGCACATGCCACTGATGGGGTGTTCGGCCGAAACCATCCAGGCCATGGCCATGGTCGGTTGCAGCACTTTCTTGACGTTGAGGCTGCCGGGCTGCCCGCGCCACTGCCCTGCGCCGCAGGCATCCGTGGTCATTTCGCGGTTGATGTTCAGCACCGGAAACCGACACTCGGCATCCTCGGCCTCGGACAGGAACAGGTTGCCCAGCGAGGCCGGGCAGGAGCCCCAGCCGTCGATGCCTTCGACCGCGGAGACGTCCATCGAGCGTGTGTCCACGCCCTGGTCCATCCACATCCCGTTGGCGTCGAAGCCGATCACCGCGTTGGGCATGCCGATCTTGTAGACCTGTGGCTGACAGCGGCCGGGAACGACCTTGGATAGCGCGACGGCCACGCCTTCGGTGATTTCGCAGGCGGGATGGAACGAGCCCAGCGCGGCCGGCGAGTTGGGCGGCGGCTGCGCGATGCAGCCTTCCGGCACGATGATGTCGACGGCGTCGAACATGCCCTCGTTCTTGACGATGCCCGGGTCCACCATCGCGGCAATCTGCACCATGATGTAGCTGCGCGTGTTGCCGTAGGTGTTCCACACGCCGACCAGGTTCGGGCGGTCGTCGGTGCCGCTCAGGTCCACCGTGAGCTGGTCACCCTTGACCGTGCAGGTGACCTGCACCTTCACGTCCTTGGTGCCCTGGGTGTCGTGGTCGATGTACACCGTGGCGGCGTAGCTGCCATCCGGCCACCCGGCGATTTCCCGGCGCACGCACTGCTCGGTGTGGGCGATGTTGTAGTTGATCGCGGCCTTGACGGTGTCGCTGCCCCACTTGCGGATCATGGCTTCCAGCGATTTCACCGAGCGCTGCACGCCACTCATCATCGCCGCGAGGTCGCCGGAGAAGGTCGCGAAGCGGTTGTTGCGTTCGATCAGCCGGATGATGTCGCGCCGGGGTTCGCCGCGGTGGACCAGCTTGACGCAGGGAATCGCCAGGCCTTCGGTGAAGATGTCGGTGGCCTCCAGCGTGAATCCGCCCGGGTCCTTGCCGCCGGTGTCACCCTGATGCGCCTGCAAGGCCTGGATCATCACCAGTTCGCCGTTGTCGTCGAACACCGGCGCGTAGACGTTGTAATCCGGCAGGTGACCACCGCCGTGGTCCGGGTCGTTGCCGAGAAACACGTCGCCAGGGCCCCAGTCGTAGTCCTCGAAATGCTCCAGGCCGTAGCGGACCGTGAGCTGGGAGACGAAGGTCAGATGCGGCGTGCCAATGGACCCGGAGGCGAGCCGGCCATGGGCGTCCACGATCACCGCGTTGCGTTCGTTGGACTGGTTGATGATCGGCGACGACGCCGCGCGGCCCAGATGGGTCGCGGCCTCGAAGCAGATGGTTTCCATCGCGCCGCGAATGATGGCGGCGCTGACGGCATCGACGGAGGCGTCGGTTGGCAGCGGCTCGCGTCGCGCGGCCAGGCGGCGGTTCAGTTCGTAGGACATGTTGGTCTCACCCCTCGCATGTCGTTGTGATGATTCGGGCGGATGCGGGTCAGCCTCGCTCGCACGGTAGTCAGGCGTCGGGGGCGATTCCCGACAGTTCGCGTGAGCCCGTCGACAGCCCGCGCAGGGCTAGGGCTTGTTGCGGTTCGACCGGCTCATCCGCCACTCGGGCGGGTATTCCATGTCGATGTCCTTGACCACGTTGTTCAGGCCCCTGCCGAAGACTTCGTCGCCCAGCTGCACGTCGTCCGTGGTGTCATTGCGGATGGACGGAAGCATTCCTTCCACCCAGCCGGTGAGCAGGCTGCCCATGTACTCGCCGCGGTGCTGCTTGTAGATCTCCAGAAAGGTCTTCTGGACGGCGACGGTGTCGGTCGGCCGGGAGCGGGCGCAGGCCTTGGCGTACTTGGCGGTCTCGGCGTCGAGCTCGTCCAGCGGCACGACGCTGTTGACGAAATTGCACTTGTCCATCTCGGCGGCCGTGAAGGGGCGGCCGGTGAACAACATCTCCTGAAACTTGCGCAGGCCGATGGTCTCGATCCAGGTCCACAGCCGCGGCCCCCAGCCCACGTAACGGAACGACGGGTGGCCGAACAACGCCTCGTCGGAGGACACCAGCAGGTCGGCGTCGGCGGCCTGGTAGAAATGCCAGCCGTAGCAGTAGCCCTTGGCCTCGACGATGCTGATCTTCTTGAACTCCTGCAGCGGGCGGCAGCCGGCGCGGCCGCGGGCGTAGTAGTCGGTCAGCCCGTGCAGGAAGCGAAAGCTGTCCTTGGGCGGGTAGGTGACGTCGGCGCCGTCCATGTCGAACTCCCGCAGCATCGACACGTCCTGGTTGGACTCGGACAGCATGTCGGCCTGCTCCGGCAGATCGCCGCCGCTGCCGAAGTGCTTGCCCTCGCCGCGGATCACCAGCACCTTGACGTCGTCGTCGATGTTCGCCTGGTGAATCAGGTCGGCGTAGACCAGTCGCATGCCCGCGGTGACCGCGTTCTGGGCATCCGGTCGGGTGAACGTCAGGGTCGCGATCCGGGTCTTGCGGTCCTTCTCGTATCGGATGTATTGCTTGGCGTCTTCCTTGAGTTCGGCTGTCGTCGGCATCCGCGTGTCATCCTCGTTCTAGTCGTTATTCGAGACCCCGAGTTGTCCCATCGCGAGGGCCGATAATTCCCGACATCTCGTGTGCTAGCATCTACCGAAGGTGCGGCCGCCATGGCCCCCGAGGAGCACACAACATGGGCAACCAGCCTTTCTACAGCCTGGATGGCCCGTTCGATTCCATGCCGACAGAACGGCAGATGCGAACGGCCAACTTCCGGGGCTTTCCGGAACTTGTCCGCAAGCTGGGCGCCGACCCGCGCCGGATTCTGGACCGGCACGGCATCGATCCGCGTGCCCTGCGCGACCCCGAGCAGTACATCGACTGCCAGTCACTGGTGAACGTGCTCGAGTACTGCAGCACCACGCTCAAGGAACCGCTGTTCGGCCTGCGACTCGCCCAGCATCAGGACGCCGATGTCTATGGCTGCGTGACCGCGTTGTGCCGGGCGGCCTCGACATTTCGCGAGGCGCTGACCGGGTTCATGGACTACATCCCGGTGGTGCATTCGCCGGTGACCGTGCTCGATCTGGTCGAGGGGCGGGAAACCGCGGAACTGCGCTGGTTCGTCCGATCCGACCTGGGCACGAACAACCAGGCGAACTACCAGGCGGCGATGCTGAACCTGAAGCTGTTGCAGCTGATCGGCGGGCGGGAATTCCGTCCGAAGTATGTGCACCTGGCCGGAATGACACGTCCGCGTGACATCGCGGACATCGAAAACGGCATGGGTTGCCGCTTCCACAGCAATGCCACGGTCAACGCCATCGCGTTCCCGTCCGCGGTGTTGCAGTGGCCCGTCGCCAGTGCCAACCGCCTGCTGTTCGGTTTGCTGGGCGGCTATCTGGACCGGGTCAAGGATGCGTCACGCACGACCATTGTCGAGCGCGTCGAGGACTATGTGCGCGGCTCGCTACCGTCGGGCAGCTGCTCCATCGAGCTCTGCGCCCGCAAGATGGGTACCTCGGTCCGCACCCTTCAATCGAACCTCAGTGAGGCCGGGCTGAAGTTCTCCGACATTCTCGAGCGCGTCCGCACCGAACTCGCCAAGTCCTACCTGAAACAGGACCAGCTTTCGCTGGACGACGTGGCCGACCTGCTGGGCTATTCCGAACAGTCCAGCTTTGGCCGGGCGTTCAAGCGGTGGACCGGTGAGACGCCGAAGCAATATCGCTGGCGGGCGACAACTCCCGATCAGCGGCTGCATTCTTGACGTGGTGACCGTTTCGTCGCGTGGTCTCGATACTTAACGCGCCGAGACCGGGCGACGGGTGGAATCAGAGGTCGGGCCGATTGGCCGGCGGGTCGGCAGGGTCCGCCTCGTCAAACCAGGTGAAATAACGTTCGGTCGCGGCGTGTCCGGCCTCGACCAGCGCCGCCTTGCGGTGGTCGGGCAGGTCGAAATCCATGGTGCCGACCCCCTGCGTGTTGATGTAGACCGTGCGATGCCAGTCGTCGCTGTGCAGATGACGGTCCTCCTGGACATTCATGACGGCGTTGATCAGCGCGAAGGCGTAGTCGAAGAAATCGCCGATATCGCGTCGTTGCGGTTCGGCACCGTCCCGGAACAGCGCGATTTCTTCCTTGCTGTCCAGGCGAAATCCCAGGGTCTCCCGGTTGTAGACGTAGGTGCTGCTTTTCTTCGGCTTGGTCTGATTGGCCTTTTTGTAATAGTCAGTGCGGCGGGCGTGTTTCGGGCGGCGGTTGGACTTGATGTACTTCTCTCGGTCGAAGAGTTTCACCGGATAGTTGTTGAAGACGCCGCCATCGACCAGCACGTCGCCCCGCAGGTCGCTCACGGCCTTGAAGAACAGCGGGATGGACATGGAGATTCGTGCCGCGTCGGCGACACGTACACGTGGCGTGTGCTCGATCGAGAACACCTCCGAGTAGCCCGTCGACAGATTCGTGCCGACGAGGAACAGGTCACGCAGACCGGCCTTGGAAAAGTCGTTGAACGTCGCGTGGGGATTCCCCAGCTTGTTCTCGATGAGCTTGCCCATCCACTGTCTGAAGAAGTCGCCCTTGTACCAGCCGTATTGCTCACGTAGCCGATCGATGTCGCGGACAATGCCCCAGGAGTCGTCGAGGAACTTGTTGAAGTCCATGGATTGGAGAATCTGTCGCGTCTCCTCCAGGCTGTAGCCGCAGGCGAGCAGAACGGCGTTGATCGCTCCCGCCGACGTGCCGCCGACACGTTCGACGTTGTCCATGATGTTGCGTGTCTGGAGCGCCTGAAGGGCGCCGACATAGGCGATGCCCTTGACGCCTCCGCCCTCGAATACGAGGTTGCGAAATGGGTAGTCGGTCATGGTCTCCCCCTTGGTTTCGCTGAAAGAAGCGCCCCCGGCGCCCCGATATGACCTACTACGGCAAATCGGAGGGGATCCGGACAACAGAGGGGTACGGAGACCGGAAGGCCTCGCGCGATTTTTTGTTTGGTCTGTGCCCGAGTTCAAAACTGTCTGCACATGCAATTGCCCACCGGCCGGCGACGGGGGGCGGGTATAACCCCGCATGAAACAGGCGTTCGTGCAGTAGCGCCGTCACATAAAACGTTGCGGGAGACAGACGACATGCATGCAGATTCCACCCCGAAACCCGTTGCCCTGGTCACCGGCGCCAGTTCCGGTATTGGTGAGGCCATCGCCAGGCGATTCGCCGAGGGCGGTTTTCGTATCGTTGCCGTCGCGCGGAGACAGGAACGCCTGGAACAGCTGGCGGCGTCGCTGGACACCGACGTGGAGATTCTCGCGGCCGACGTCACCGCGGCGGATACCGCGGACCGCGCGGTGCAACTCGCCATGGACGCGTTCGGTCGCCTGGATTGCCTCGTCAACAACGCGGGCTCCGGAAAATGGGCGCCGGTCGACCAGACCGATGATCAGACGCTGGACGAGGTGGTCGAGACCAGTCTCAAGGCGCCGTTCCGCTTCGCCCGCGCGGCCCTGCGGGTGATGCAGTCGGGCGCGTCGGTCATCAATGTGGGATCCACGTTCGGCATTCGCGGCGGCGCCGGTGGCGGCGCCTACTGCGTGGTCAAGTCGGGCCTGATCGGGCTGACGCAGAGCATCGCCGCCGATTACGGCTTTCAGGGCATTCGCAGCAACATCGTCTGTCCCGGCGTGATCAAGACCGCCATGACCCAGGATTTCTGGGAGGCGCCGTTCTTCCAGAGGCTCAATCACGAGATGACGCCGATGGATCGCGAGGGCACGGTCGAGGATGTCGCCAACACCGTGTACTTCCTCGCCACAGTGCCGGGCAGCTATATCAACGGACAGACCATCGCCCTGGACGGTGGCTGGACGACCACCAAGACGCTGACCGTGGAGGCCATGACCTGCGAGCGCGTGCCGCAGGGCTGATGGTCGTGGCCGGCGGTGTGACGGGGGTCGAAGCCCCGGCCCGCACCGCTTAGCATGTCCACCTCCATACGCTAGATCTGCCGGCGACCTGGACGGGTCGCGCAGCGCCGATCGCTGTCACAAGGGATTGTCATGAAGACCCGAATCACCGAACTGTTCGGTATCGAGCACCCCATCATCCAGGGCGGCATGCACTTCGTCGGCTACGCCGAACTGGCGGCGGCGGTGTCGAATGCCGGCGGCCTGGGCAT